>NZ_JBFEKM010000005.1:0-46603 GCF_041552635.1 Sulfitobacter sp. | reverse complement strand
ATGGTGTCGACGTTGCGTTGCAGTGCCATCCGGTCAAGCGTGGCAATCGGCAGGTTTACGAAAATCGAAATCCGGCTGCGTAACATTCTGTAAGTTTCCGCAAAGGCGAGACGCTTGACCGCTTCCGATCCTTCGGCCTTTACCGGATCGGGCACACCCCAATGGGCTGTCATGGGCATGCCAGGCCAGAAAGGGCATTCTTCGGCCGCAGCATTGTCGCAGACCGTAAAGACGAAATCCATTTTCGGCGCATCTGGCCCGCTGAATTCATCCCAGCTTTTCGAGCGTGCAAAGCCGATGTCGTGGTTCAACCCTTCCAGCAGATCCAAAGTATTTGGGGGCGGTGCGGTCCCCGGCTTGGAAACGGCGGAATAGGCTTTGAATTTGCCCGCGCCTTCCTGGTTCAGGATGGCTTCGGCGATGATCGACCGGGCAGAATTCCCGGTGCAGAGAAACAAAACATTATAGCGGTCTTTGGTCATGATAGCGTCCTAACAGGCACAGGCGAGTTCATTGATGACCGGTTGGCACAATTCTGGCCGGCCGCCGCAGCAGTCCTCCATCAGAAAGGCCAGCAAGCCGCGCATGCCTTCCATGTCAGCAAAGTAGCGGATGCTGCGGCCTTCGCGGGTGCTGCGGATCAGACCGGCGCGGTGCAAGATCGCAAGGTTGGCCGACATGGTATTCTGGCGCACGCCTAAGGAATCGCTGATATCGCCGGCCAGCATGCCGGCTTCCCCGACCTTGATCAAAAGGCGGAAGACATCAAGCCGGGTGTCTTGGCTAAGCGCGGAGAAAGCGTTGAGAGCGTAATTTTTATCCATAAATCGAGAATTATTGATATAAAGGGCGTCGGTCAAGTTTTTTCCGGCGTATTCAGTCGCAAATGATGCGCTGACCTCGGCCGTCTTGTGGTCCCTTCATTCTAGGGTCCGCCCTGACGGGGGCCATCGCAGCAGTGTTAGCCCAAGTAGATCTGCCCGGCTGGGTATTTCACCCTTGGCGTGCTGCGTGTGGCAAGGAAAAAACCAATCGCGAGCGGCCCGACCCGACCGATGAACATGATGGCCATAATGATTGCCCGCCCGATACCGTCAAGATCGCCGGTGGTCCCGCGCGACAGACCGACCGTACCGAAGGCCGAGGTGACCTCGAAAGCGAGGTCGATAAACGCGCCATCGTGGTTGATCGAGGTGACGAATATTCCAGACAGGACAAGCAGCATCGAAATCGTCGTCAGCGCGAGGACTTTCATGACCTCATCGACCCCCAATGACCTGCCAAAGGCATGCAACGTCGTTTGCCGCTTGAAAAACGCAACCGTGGCAAGCAGCAACACGCACAGCGTGGTGACCTTGATCCCGCCGGCCGTCGACGTGCTGCCGCCGCCAACCAGCATCAGCGTCATTGTCAGTATCGTGGCGCTGTCGTGCATCCCGCCAATCTCGATCGTGTTGAAGCCGGCAGTGCGTGGCGTGACGCCTTGAAACCAGCTGGCCCACAGCTTGTCACCCGTGCTGAGGGTGCCAAGCGTCTCCGGGTTTGACCATTCCAAAGCGCCAAACATTACGGTGCCCCAGACAATCAAAATGGCTGTCCCCACCAGCATCAATTTGGAATGGAGGGTCAGTTTTCGCCATTTCCGTTTTTGGTAAATGTCCCCGACGACAACGAACCCAAGCCCGCCCAGAATAAAAAGCGCGGGGATCACGATGTTGATCACCGGATTGCCGACCCACCGTGAAAGACTGTCGGGATGGAGGGCAAATCCTGCGTTGTTGAAGGCGGAAATCGAATGGAAAACCGCTTGCCAGACACCATTCCAGCCAAATTCAGGCACAAAGACAAAGGCCAGCAATGCGGCACCGATCCCTTCGCAGATCAGGGCAATAATCATGATGATGCGGGCAAGGTAGGTCAGATTTGACAGCGAGGTCTGGTTCAGGTCTTCGCGCAGGATCAGGCGCTGCGGCATGCCCACCGGAATGCCAAGCGCCCCCAGCAAAAGCACCGCAAAGGTCATCAAACCCAAACCGCCGAGCTGGATAAGCACCGCAATCACAACCTGTCCGAAACCTGTGAAAGCGGCCCCCGTATCGGCCAACACAAGACCCGTGACGGTGACGGCAGACGTCGACGTAAACAGCGCTTCGCCCAGTCCCATGTCGCCGGTATGAGCGATGGGCAACCAGAGCAAAATGCCACCCAAGATAATGAACGAGATGTAGAAAATGGCCAGTACGGCGGGGGGCGACATTCGAAGCGTTCTTATATGTTTGACCAGTTTAGCAAGCGGAAACCCCATGATCAAAGGCTGGCTGCGAAGCTGCGCAGATCTTTGCGTTGTCCCAGCAGCAACAGCAGATCGTCCCGCTCCAGCTCGCAGCCTGTCGAATCCTGTCCGATATATTCGGTGCCCCGCATGACCCCGATACAGCGCAGGTTGAACTTTTCAGCATGTGGCAAATCCTTGAGGCGTTTGCCCTCAAGGCTTTGGGGAATGCGGAAATTCACAACGTGATACCCGTTACCCAAACTGACATAGTCGCGCACAAGCGGGTTGTGCAGAACTTGCGCAATATGTTGGCCAACTTCGACCTCGGGGTGAACAATCCGGTCAACGCCTAGCTTGCTTAGGATACGGTGATGGGTTTTGGTCGTGGCCTTGGCCCAAACAACCGGAACCCCAAGAAGTTTCAGGTTGATGGACGCAAGAATACTGGCCTCTAGCTCTGCGCCAATGGCCACGACAGCAACATCGCATTCCCCAAAACCGGCTTCGCGCAGTGCAGCATCATCACGCGCATCGACGATCATCGCCTGCGAAAGCGTATCGGCAAGGTTTGCGACGCGGGCTTCGGAAATGTCGATGCCTATGACGTGGTTGCCAAAGCGCTGTAATTCCTTGGCGACCGTGCTGCCAAAGTTCCCCAGACCTACGACGCCAAAAGTGCGGTTGCCGGTGTTAGCCATACTTCAACTTTCCGATACGCTTAGATTTTAGGGACCTTTGCTAGATTGCAGAACGTTGTCAACAAGGGGGCGCGGATGCCGGTACAGGTCAGTCAGCTGCGCGCGCATTGGCCCGTTACCGCTTGGGATCAGCCGGACGTTTCAGCGCCTGAGCGAGCGCCGAGCCCAAAGCACTTTCGCTGTGCGCAGGGGATCGCGGCGCTGCCGAAGATGGGGCCTTGCCGCGCGGCTTTTGCTTTTCCGGGCTGCGCGCGCCTTGCGGTTTCTCATGGCTGTTGTCCTTGCGCATGGTCAGGCCGATGCGCTTGCGCGGCACGTCGACTTCGGTGACGCGGACACGGACCACATCACCGGCTTTGACGACCTCGTGCGGGTCTTTGACAAAGCGGTCGGCCAGCTGGCTGACATGGACCAGCCCGTCCTGATGTACCCCAATGTCAACAAATGCACCAAACGCGGCGACATTCGTGACCGTGCCTTCCAGCGACATGCCGGGTTTCAGATCAGTGATGCTGTCGACGCCTTCGGCAAAGGTTGCAGTCTTGAAGGCGGGGCGGGGATCACGGCCGGGTTTTTCCAGCTCGGCCAGAATGTCGCGGACCGTGGGCAAGCCAAAGCTGTCATCGACAAATTGCGCGGCGTCCAGACCGGCAAGTGCCGCACTATCCCCCATAATTGCGCGCACATCGCGTCCGCAGGCTTGCACGATCTTGCGCGCCACGCCGTAGGCTTCGGGGTGGACAGAGGACGCATCAAGCGGTTCTTTTCCGTCGGTAATACGCAAGAAACCGGCGCATTGCTGAAACGCCTTCGGGCCCAGACCGGCGACTTTCAGCAGCGCTTTGCGCGTCGCAAAGGCACCGTTTTCATCGCGGTGCGTCACGATATTTTGCGCCAACGATGGCCCAAGACCCGCGATATGCGACAGCAACGGGGCAGAGGCCATGTTCACATCAACCCCGACAGCGTTCACCGCGTCTTCGACCACGGCGGCCAACGACAAGGCCAGATGACGCTGGTCAACGTCGTGCTGATACTGACCAACCCCGATCGCTTGTGGTTCGATCTTGACCAGCTCAGCCAGCGGGTCCTGCAACCGCCGCGCAATGGAAACGGCCCCGCGAATGGACACATCGACATCGGGAAACTCTTGCGATGCAAGTTCCGAGGCGGAATAGACCGAAGCCCCGGCTTCGGAGACAATCACCGGCGTCGGGCGGGCAACCCCCGCTGGCAGGCGCTTGAGAACATCCGCGATCAGGCGTTCGGATTCCCGGCTGGCGGTGCCGTTGCCAATCGCGATCAAGGCAACGCCATGCTTGCGGATCAAGTGCAGCAACGTTTCTTCGGACCCGCGCAGATCGTTGCGCGGCTGAAAAGGATAAATCGTCGCTGTGTCCAACAGCTTGCCGGTTTCATCCACCACAGCGATCTTGCAGCCGGTCCTGATCCCCGGATCCAGGCCAAGCGTGGCGCGCGCACCGGCAGGGGCGGCCAACAGCAAATCACGCAGATTGCGGGCAAACACCTCGATCGCGGTGGCATGGGCGCGGCGGCGCAAATCGGTCATCAGATCGACGAACATGCTCAGGCTCAGCTTGATGCGCCATGTCCACGCTGCCGCATCATGCAGCCAAAGATCACCCGGACCTTGCCCCGGTATCCCGATCTCGGCCGCAATCATGCCGATGACACGGGGCAGGGTGGTGTCCTCGTCAGGGCCGATGTCGACGCTGACGATGTCTTCTTTCGCGGCCCGCAGAATGGCAAGGGCACGATGCGACGGGATGGTCGCCCATTCCTCCCGATGCGCAAAATAATCCGAGAACTTCGCGCCGACCTCTTCCTTGCCTTTGTTCACCCGCGCCGTGATCAGCGCCTCTTGCTGCATGACCTGCCGCAAACGTCCCAACAGGGATGCGTTTTCCCCCAGCTCTTCGGCCAAAATATCGCGGGCACCGTTTAACGCGTCTTTCTGCGTCGGCACAGCCTCTGAAAGATAGCCCTGCGCCAGCACCGACGGCTCAGCGCTCCGGTCTGCAAGAATACCGCGCAACAGCGGCTCCAATCCGTTTTCCCTTGCAATCATCGCCTTGGTGCGCCGCTTGGGTTTGAAGGGCAGATATAAATCTTCAAGCACAGCTTTGGTATCGGCGGCCGTGATGGCGCGGGCCAGCGCATCTGTCAGTTTTCCCTGACCCTTGATTTCCCCAAGTATACTGGCGCGGCGCTTTTCCAGCTCGCGCAGATATCCCAGCCGCTCTGCCAGCAGACGCAACTGCGTGTCATCCAAGCCGCCGGTGACCTCCTTGCGATACCGCGCGACAAAGGGAACGGTATCACCCCCATCCAACAGAGCGACCGTTGCAATCACCTGCGCAGGACGCGCGTCAATGTCTTTGGCAATCGTGTTTGCAATACGATCAGAAACGTCGGTCATGGTGGGGCTCCCTAAGGTGACAGAAAGGCCGTGATAGCGCCGTTGCCCAAGCAGGCCAAGCCGTATTCCAACCTGTCAGCCGATGTCATGTTTGCGCTCTAAAAACGTCACCAAAGCGGGCAGCCATGATCGAACTGGTTCCTGTTCACCAAGGCTGGATTATCCAGCCAATGAGACCTCAAATCATGCCCGTTCAAGTCCCAAAAGATCAATCCGCACTGTGAGGGGTACAATTCCAAACAGTCGCCAGCCGAGTATTTCCAACGCACGTGCCACAACTTTTTGGCGAATATCGATAGGTTACGGAAAGGGAACTTTAGGCACCCCACAGTGATCAAACGAAAGTTGGATAAAATCTAATATTAACATTTGCGATACAATTCAAGATTGAGTAAATTTTTGTTAATTATAAGTTTATGAACAAGGTTTCTATTTTAATGACGAAAATTGACAATGTAGATGCGCCTCAGACGAGTGTTCCCGCAGGTCAGGCTGATGCCGAAACCCTCAAGAAAATAGCGGCCCTTCGTGCACAAGTGCGCGAGAGCTTTGGCAAAATCGTGATGGCAATGATGGGTCTGCCACGCTACCGCCACCAGTCCTTGATGGACCTTCAACACCTTGTCCTGGACCCATTGATTCGCGATAGGGTTGCGATCGCGCATCCCTCTGACCAAAAACAGGGGCCTCTGACAGATATTTCTGGACTCGCCATATGGGCCAGCGTGTCCGAAGAGGTCGACGCGAAACTGCGCGAGCAGATCAAGGCAGGCACATGGCCCGTCCGCTTGCAGGCCGAAGATTGGGCCAGCGGCGACATCAACTGGTTGATCGACGTAATTGCCGCAGATCAAAAGACGACTGTATCTGTTTTGAGCAATTTCAAACAGGTAGTTAAAGAGGGCGACCTGCGGTTGCACCCGCTTATTGGGCGTTTGGTCGATAAAGACACTCTTGCGAAAATGACTGTAGCCAAGCAAGCCGACGAATAGGTTGAATTCGACCTACGGTGGCCATCTGTAAGTGAAACGATTTATGGCTCCCGATTAAAGCATATCGTAGATGGTATCGGTGGTGATCTTTTTAAATGAGATTTGAGCTTGAGGGGCGTGACCGGTGACTAAATTGAGATGTATTCTCTTGCTTGGCTTCTCAGTCATGGTTGCCACATCTTTTTGGTATCTAACGGATACGACCGATACCTGGCAGCAAGAACTGTCCCTTTACATTTCGACGCCTCAAAGTGAAGTTGTGGCAAGCTCTGTTGTTGCTATTAATGTTTCAAAAAGCCGGTCCGATTTTCTCAATCATTTCGGCGGCAAGGAATGGCTCCTAGAAGGTGAAGGCATCGTTTCTGACCTTGGGGATGGAAAATTTATTTTCTCGCTAATTTATCCACAACGAATTCTTCTGATAGAAGCTATGCAAGACGCGGGCTTGATTTCTGTTGGATCTCACGAGGAAAATATGGATGCTATTCGAAAATCTGATCAAGTAGTGGATGTCGCACTGATCAAGCTCCCAAAGCTAATAGCATTTATGGATATAAATGATCCTTCTTCTGTTGTGGAAGTTCAGCCGAATAACTTGGAAAAAGTATTTGGCAAAGGGTATTTCCTGACCCGAGCCACAATCGAGAAAACAAGTAAAGCGCCCACTCGAGGGCAGCTTGCATATACGCTTCCATGGTGGAAGGAATATCAAAAAAGCGGACGTCATTTTGACGGTGAAATGCATAAGTTAACATTCGTGCATAGTACTCTTCCTCAAATTTTAACTACAAGTGCATTTGCAGCGGGTAGAAAATAATGACAATTTCAAAAGAGCTGTTCCTTGCGATCCTTTCAGTGGATGCCTACAATCGCAGTTACAATTCAGGCATTAATTTGAATAAAGACAAGGTTGGATCTGCAACTAAGTTTAGTGAATCTGCCACCCAAACTGATTTCGAGAGCAATGCAAGTGCTCAAGGCGGTTTCTACGCGGTGTCCTATACTGTTGATGGTGATGTAGAAGGGCTGGCTAGTAATTCTACTATTATTTCTTATCGAGGGACAGACCAAGGACTGCCAGAATTAATATTCGACGATTATAATATCGTGAATGGCAGGTATATTGTTGACCAACTTAGCTTTGCTGGCGAGTTTTTTAGACTGGTGGATGACCTTCGACCTGTAAATGCAGTCACTGGCCATTCACTTGGCGGCGCTCTTGCCGGATTTACGGCTGGTGTCAATCAGACCTACGCATATCTGGTTGATCCAATTGGCTATGGCCAAAGTCTGAATAACTTGGCAACTGACTTCTTGGCAATCCGGAACTACCTTGACTTCGACGACGTGGTAGATGCTCGAACTCAATATTTCGCAGACGGCGGAAGTGTATACTTTTCTATTCCGCAGACATCCTTTGATATTTCGTGGAATACGATGAGAGCGCTTGGTCTTTCGGCGTCCGACGATTTCAATTTTTCGCAAGTCAGTGAGTTTATTAATTCACGTCAGAACGTTGATGGCGCTTTCCTAGAAGGAACCGTCGTTGATGTTTTTGGCTATCGAAAGGCGCTGGATCCAGAAGTCAGAAACTACTTAAATAACGTTTTTCCTGATTACAACGCCATTGGTGTCGGAATGACGCCAGCGCATGATGTTGGGTTGGCTGCGGTACTTCAATTTGGCGAAGACTATTTTGAATTAACTGGTGCAAGTAATAAACTTGGATTTATCGGTGAAGAGATGATGGCGGCATATTTTAATGCCGATATTGCTGTCGCAGCCGGATTTTCCCCAATTTCTGCGGACGGTCGGTTTGACCCCTTGCCGGCAATGAGCCACGCGCTTGCGTATTCGGCGCTTGATGGTCAAGTGGGGCTGGTGTTTGGAAACTCTGCGGTGCGCGCGCTTTTCGATGACGCAAATGAGCTTGGTGCAGTAGTTGAAGCAGATGCGTTAGACGATGTTGTTATAAACGGAATAATGCAGCTGGTCACGCAGTTTGCCGGACAGATGGCCGCGCAAGAAGTCGACTATATCGAACTAAAGAAGAATGCCGAGGCCGACGTAGAGCCTGCAGAAGGTATATTGTCTTTCATCAAAGCTGGAGAATTGGTTCCGAAAACTGAAGGTCTGGATGGCTTTGCTGGTGCCGACATCCTGGTCGTTGATTTATCTCGTGATCTTTGGCTTCTTGAAGGCCGTGCTGCTGACAAGGTCGGCGATCCTGACAGGAAGATTGATTTTGTTGGTGTCCGGACTCTGATTGTCGACCTGTTCAAAACTTTGAATGGCGTGGATAATCTGCCGGGAATTTGGGAAGGTCTATATTTTGCAGATCAAGACCTTCAGGAATTAATATTCGAATGGTATGGCGACCTACCAGATTTTGGCGGCACCGCCGGGCCTGATTTCCTTGACAAAATAATTGATAAAGTGATTGTCCCGCTCGAAATCGGCGCGGATGAACTAACCATTGAGAAGGCTTTCTTGACGCCCCCGCAGCCCTCAGATGAGGACAATCGCGAGGTTACGTTAACCATCAATGCGAACGGTGCCGATGGTTTCTTGGGGTCGGCATCTGATGACATCCTCTTTCTTAAAGGTGGCGAAACCGCGGCACCCGGATTGGGCAGTGACTTGGTATTTGGGGCCAAGGATGCGGACAATCTTATTCAGGATACAATTGCCGGTGCATTGACGGGTGCTGCGGCGGGTGAAGCGACCTCTGCCAAGTATTTTGACGACGTCTATGTCGGGGTGCGTGATAAATTCGACTGGCTTCCAGATTTCTTGATGTGGTGGGTCACGGAGAATGACGGCAATACGGTTGAGTATTCCGCTCTTGCGGATTTGCAGGACCCCGAAACGTTGCGTGCAAAAGGCTTTGATGTTGAAAGGCTAGACGTCAGGAAGCTGTCGCAAAACGCACAAGCGTCCATTGTTGATCTCGGGGTTCGCGATACGAATGCGGGGCAGGTTAGCACGGATAAACTGATGAATATCGACCGCGTGTTGCTGACACAGCGTGCAGACAAAGCAGCGGTTCAGGACGGTTGGCTTCAAGCGCCGTTGTTGTTGGATTTCAACGGGTTCGCGCCCGGCAGCGTGGGCAAGGCCGATTTCGACGAAATCTCGTTTGCTGGTCTGACCAAGGGCATTGATCTGGTCAACGGAGCGATGCAACTGACCGAGGCAAACGCCAAAGACAGCAGCCGCAGTTTCGCGGCAGCCGTAAGCGTCGTGGTGTCGCCCAGTTTGCTGCCGGTCTTGCTTACCGGGTTTTCGCCCGTTGGGGACAAATCGCCGCTCAAGGTTGGGGGCTACGAAAAGGTCATCGGGTCGGACTTTGCGGATAACATGATTTTCGGCGATGTCGGACTGATCAGTTCGGTCTTTGGTGGCTGGCGTGCAAATGACAACCCGCTGCGGTTTGGCGAAATTGACGGGGGCAAAGGCGAAGACAATCTGGCCGTTTACAATGCGCAGTTCATCGAAGCCGGGTCTGCGATCCCGATCGAGTTTCTGGCCGATCCGGAGAAACCGGCGACCGCAGCGCAGGACCTTCGGGTGCAATTGTCGGGTGGTGATGGCAATGACTGGGTATTTGCCTTCGAGGGCGAGAAAGTCATCACGATCGGCGGCAAAGGCCGTGACTGGATCTATAATACCTCCGAAAAAGGCGAGATTTACGGCGACACCTTTGAGGGCGGCGGTGCGAAAGACGGGTTGCCCGGGTCCGAGAATTCGGACCTGATCTGGTGGTCGCCCGGCGTGACCCTGTGGGACCCCGCCAAGAACGATCTTTTGAACTATTTCAACATGCCTTTGGTGGGCGGCGCGCAGAACCTGCCACTGGGATTTCCGGTGACCTTGCTGCTGGATTCTCTGGTGTCAGTGTCCAACCTCGCGACCTATAAACTGCCGTATTATTACGACTTTTTCCTGCCCTTTATCAAATATCAGCAAATCGGCAGCGACCTTTACGTTATCAACCGGATTGATGAATTCTTTGGCAAAGGCGACGGTGAAACCTGGGTGCCGGGCGGGCCAAGCGTGGGCAGTTCCATGCGGCTTAAGAACTTTGATCAGGAAACCGAACTTTGGGGTGCGTCTTTTGCCGCCAACGAGGGCGGCGATATGGGCATGGTGTTCAAGGACTCCAACCCTATCCCTGACCTCGTTGCGATCCTGACCAGCGGTTTTGGCGGCGTCACCGGGGGCAGGTTCCGGTTGTTGCCTATTTTGGAAACCATTCGTGTGCAGCTTTCTGCGGTTGAACGCGCTGCCAAGGCCGCCAAATGGGACGCGGGCGTTGACCCGCTGATCCTTGATCTGGATGGCGACGGGATAGAGACGATCGACATCAGCGAAACTGATATTTCGTTTGATTTCGACGATGATTTCTTTGCTGAACGCACCGGCTGGCTGGGGGCTGACGACGGCTTTTTGGTGTTGGACGCAAATGGCGACGGCAAAATTCTGGGCATCGACGAAATGTTTGGCGGCATCGGCACGTCCGGCTTTGGCGAATTGGCAGAACATGACGACAATGGCGACGGTGTTATCACCATTGACGATGCGATCTTTGGCGATCTGCAAATATGGCAGGACCGAAATCAGAACGCTATTACCGACGAGGGCGAATTATCCTCGCTTGCTGATTTGCAGATCGCGTCGATTGATACGGCGGGCGAAAGCCTTGGGGATTTCGTCACGCCAACCGGTACGCAGTTGCTGCGCAAGGGTGGATTCTCGTTTGAAAACGGATCCATCCGTGATGTCTATGATGCGATTTTCAATGCAAATCAGACCTATACGTTCTTCCTTGGGGAAATTGGCGTAACCCAAGCCCCGGCCATTCAGGCGCGCGGCTATGGCAATCTGGTCAATCTCGAAGTCGCCATGGCCAATGATCTTGAGCTGTCAGAGGCCGCCAAACAGGCCGCCGACGCCATGACCGTGGCAGAAATCCGCAGCTTGCGCGGGCTTGCGGGCGACACCTTGGCGCAGTGGTCCTATGTTCAAAGCGACACGCTTGAACTGACGCCTGTGCAGTTGGTCGATGTGGATGGCATCAGCACCTTGGCAGACCGCGCGATTTGGGTGGAAGACGGCCAAGGCGGCTATTGGACGCTGAACAGTGGCGCACTGGTGTTGGACAGCGAAGGCGTCGACATCGCGCGGCCAACACTTGCCGATATTCTGGCGCAAGGTGACGGCTGGCAGGTCGCGCAGACGTTTTCACCCGCGACGCGGGCTGAACCTTTGGCGGCGCGCAATGCATTGCCGTATCTGGTCGACGTGGTCGACGGCACGGCCACGGTTTTGGATTGGGGCGTTGAGCAGCCCGACGGCAGCTGGACGCTGGCCAGCGGTGCGCCCGTCACCGACGCGGACGGGGCGCTGATCGAACAAGCCACACGGCAAGATATTCTGGCCATGGGCGCGGCTGAAAACCAGTTCTGGCGCGAGGAAAGCTTTGGCCACAACCCCTTGGCCGATCTGCCGGTTGCTGAAATCGGCATCAAGCAGATTGACGGCTTGGTTGTGGATTACACTGTGCAGGTCACAGACGCGGACGGGGCATTTTATGTCTGGGCGCGCAATGTCGATCGCGCGCTGGAACTGCAAACGAAATACGGCACGGCGCGGGACTTTAACCTGCGCAATTACGAGGTCGATTTTGAGACCCTCGACGAGGTGAATTCGACCGATGACAGCCAGTTCCGCGTCGAGCTTTTGACGCCGGGGCAGTTCAACTTTGCGATGGCTTTTGCGGGGCTTGAATTCCAGCCCCAAATGCTGGGCGCGACCCTGGACAGTGCGACGGGTGTCTTGTCCTATACGGTCAGCCCCCTTGAGGATACCGGGATCGTCGGGCCGAACGGTTATGTGTCGGGCATCAACAAGATGATCGACCTGCTGGATTCAGTGCTGATCCAGTACATCGAAACCGCAAATGCCTTTGCCGTGCGCATGGCGTTACAAGGCGGGTTGTCGTCCTTTGCCGAAGGCATCAGCTATGACACCGCCGATGACGCCTATCGTAGCACCACCGACCGGGAATTGATCCCGCTGTTCGAAGCAATCTTCGAGGCGATGCCCGCAGACTATAACAGCGCCGTTGAGTACATGGCCAATTGGGCCGAGGTCGTGGCCCAGATCAAACCGGATTACGTCACAGAATCCGCTGAAACGGCGGGCAGTGTCGGCGTACGTGTCGATGATGTGTTCATGTTGCAGAACGTGATCCCCGCACTAGAGGCCGTCAGCACGCCGCTGGACTTGCGCGCGGTCATGTATGCGATGCGCATCGACGAATCCCGGCTGCGCACCCACGAGGCGACCGATACCGAAGCCGGCGGCACCTCGGGCACTGATTATTTCTATATGACCGACGGTGATCAGACCTATCGCGGCGGTGGTGGCACGGATGTGTATTTCGCCGGGGGCCAGATCGGCCAAGACCGGATCGTCGACTATGATGACGGCAAGCATGACGACCTGCGCCTGACCGACGTGAACCCCGAAGATGTGACGCTGGAACGCGACGGATCAGACCTGATCGTCAGTTTCACCGGTCGTACTGATACGATCCGCGTCGTTGACCAGTTCCTTGGGGAATTGAACCCGATGCTGAGTAAGGGCGGATATCGGGACAGTGGCGTCAACCAGATCGTCTTTGGCGATGGCACGATTTACAACCGCTTCACCATGGCGATGGAAGTCAGCAAAGAGCTGGACAGCAACGACGTGATTGTCGGCTCGGGCTCGGGCGATGTGCTGCGCGGCGGCAAAGGCAATGACGTGATGCGCGGCGGCGCGGGCGGGGATTACTATTTCTACGGTCCCGACGGTGGGCAGGATGTGATCAACGAAGAACTCGGCTTTGGCGATACGTTCGCCCAGCTGGGGATTGGCCCCTTCAAGGCAGGCATTGATTTCCTGTTCTTCCAGGAAGGCATCGACCGTAGCGACCTGCGTCTGGTGCGCGAAGGCGAATCCAATGATCTGATCATCGAAATCATGGACCAAGACGGGCTGGCAACGGGCGACAGCCTGACCATCGTCAACCAGTTCGATGGCATCCGGAATCCGATTCCGGGCTTCTTGGGCGAAATCGATGCCAGTCTCGAATTCGACTTTGTCTCGCCTTACATGATCGAACGGTTTGTCTTTGAGAATGGCAGCACCATGGATCTGCCGCAGATCCTGAGCAGTGTTATTGCATCGGCCAAAACCGACGGCGATGATGCGATTTATGGCTTTTTGAACGACAACCGTCTTGACGGCGGGTTTGGCAATGATTTCCTAAGCGGTCGGGCCGGGTCGGATACCTATGTCTTTGGTGCGGGATATGGCGCGGATCAAATCCGCGACAATGACAACAGCGTGACATTCTTTGGCGAACATGCGCCTGACCAGCTGATATTCCAGGATGACCTGCGCTGGACGGATTTCGATTTCCTGCGCGACGGTCCCAGCGATACGCTGCGCCTCGAAGTCGCGGGCACGGCGGATGCCGTTATTCTCGAAGAGTTCCTCAAATACGCAGACTTTATTGGCTATTATAATCGGATCGAGACCCTTCAGTTTGGTGACGGCACGGTTTGGACATGGGATAAGCTGCTACAGCACTATGTCGATCTGGCGGGCACGGATGGCGATGATACCGTCTATGGCTTTACCGTTGCAGACCGCATAGATGGCGGTGCGGGCGACGATTTTCTTGTCGGGTCGGGCGGAAATGACACCTATATTGTGGCTCCGGGCAAGGGTTCGGACACCATCCTTGATTTCGGGATCAATTTCCTTGGAGATCTGGAAAGTGGCGGGTTTGAACACGTTGAACTGCAAAATGTCGCCTCGACGGATGTTACCTTTGGCCGCACAGCCCTTGATCTGATCATCACGATTGATTCCACCGGTGAACGGATCGTCTTGCAAAACCAGTACGTCCGCGCCGCAGTGCAGGCCTACGCGATCGAGGAGTTCGTTTTTACCGACCGCGTCATGGTCTTTACCGATCTGAATCCCGAAGACATCGACCTTGTCGGCACGTCTGCCGATGAAACCATACTCGGATCCAACTTTGCCGAAGTCCTTGACGGGCGCGGTGGCGATGACCTGCTGATTGGCCGCGATGGCGGGGATATCTACAAATTCGACGTGGGCTATGGTGCCGACGTGATCGTCGACAAACAAGAACAGTCGTCATGGAAAGACCGTCGCTTTGTCATCGATCCGGTGCTGGATACGGTCGAATTTGGCGGTGGTATTACCCGCGAAACCATTGAATTTACCAAAGACGGCAATGATCTGGTGATTACGGTCGACAACCGGCCTGACAGCTTGCGCATTCGTGACCAATTCGCCGAAACCACATCTGGGATCGAAGTTTTCCGCTTTTTTGACCAAAGCGAGATCACGATTTTCGACATCGAGGAATTGTTGCAAATCGAAGGTGGCAATCGCGGTGATAACCTGATTGTGGGCATACCGGATCAGCCCAATGTGCTGGACGGGCGGCAGGGCGATGATACCCTGCGCGGTGGCACACAGGATGATATCTATGCTTTCGGTGCGGGCTATGGCCTTGACCAAATTGAAGAAACCACAGATGTGGCCGGTGTCATCGACCGTGTCGTGTTCGGATCGACCGTGCATCAGGAAACGCTGCTTTTGCGCCGTAATGGCGATGACCTGCTGATTGATCTGGGCAATGGCACAGATGTGTTGACCATCGTGGACGGGCTGGGATCAACCACCGTGGAACGGTTCAGCTTTGCCGACGGCTCTGATCTGACGCTTGAGGAAATGCGCGACCGCTTGTTGATCGGGACAGACGGCGACGATCAGTTGATCGGCTTTGAAGGCCGCGCCGATGTGCTTTCCGGCGGGGCCGGGTCCGACGCGCTAGAAGGGCGCACCGGCGATGACAGCTACCGCTTTGGTTACGGCGATGGTGCCGACAGTGCGCGCGATACCGGCGGCATCGACAAGGTGGTGTTCGGGATAGGGATCGGGCAGGGCGACGTGACCTTCTCCGAGGTCGAGGATGATCTGCTAATCACCCTTGCCGGCACTGACGAGACGCTGGTGATCTTGCAAGGCGCATCTGCCGATGCTTCGGCGTTGATCGAAAGCTTTGAGTTTGAAAACGGGACGGTCCTCAGCCTTGATGACGTGAAGTTGCAGATTTTGAACGGGCGCTCGAACAGCGGCATGGATGTGCTGGATGGCACCGCCTTGGACAGTGATGCGACCTTGCTGCCGGGCGCGGGTTTTGACGCGATCGTGATGGGGCCGGACACGGCGATGGCCTTTGGGCGCGGCGACGGCATTGACCGCGTCACCCCCCCGACCGAGGCCGGTAGCGCCGAGATCATCTTTGACAACCTGACCTCTAGCCAAGTCGCCGTGCGCGTCACCAGCCTGCAAAGTGGCGATCTGGCGTTGGATTTTGCCGAAACAGGCGACCAGATCATCCTTGTGGGCGGCCGTACCGCACCGATTTTGCCGGTGCTGCGTTTTTCCGACGGTATGGTCTGGCAGCGCGCCGATATTTTCGCAGCGTTGATCGCGACGCAGCAGACGGCTGATAGTGATGTGATCTTTGGCTCTGTGCTGGGCGATACGATCGCCGGTGGCACCGGTGATGATGACATGCGCGGCGATGCGGGCGACGATCGCTTTGTCTTTGCGCGCGGTGACGGGCGCGATGTGATCGCGGATTCCGCAGGGACCGACGTGCTGGAAATTCGCGGCTATCTTGCCTCTGAAATGATAGTGCGGTTGCCTGTGGCATCAGCCAGCAGTGGCAGTTGGAATACGGCGGCGCGCAGCGAATTGGTCCTTAGTTTTGCGGGCAGCGACGATGAAATCACGCTGCGCTACGATGCGGATCTGAACGGGGTGGAATCCGTCTTGTTTGGGGATGGCACCACCATCACCCGCGAGACGCTGATTGCACAGGCCGTGGGGCAAGGCACCGATTTTGACGACGATATTTCCGGCACCGCAGGTGACGAGACGTTGGCAGGCGGGCTGGGTGACGACACACTGCGCGGCGATGCAGGTGAGGACACCTATATCGTGCGCCGGGGTGAAGGGCGCGATGTCATCATCGACACGGGCGACCGAACCCAAGAAAACCGTTTGATCCTGCCGGATCACCTGTCATCACAGGTGCGGGTCGTCACGGAACCCTCAAGCTATGTCCCCGATGCGACCCTTGATCTGGGCAATGGCGATCAGGTTGTTCTGGCCAATGCGCTGAACGCGTCGAATGGCCGTGTCACGGTTATTCAGTTTGCCGATGGCAGTGAATGGCGCGCCAGTGATTTGCTGGCTGCAGCTGCACGCGCGACCGTGCAGACCGAACCGGGGCGCGTTGCAGGCACGACGGGCAACGATGTGATCGACGCTACTGCCGCCTCGGAATTTCTGGAAGGCGGGACCGGCGACGACAGCTATGTCTACAGTCGCGGCGACGGCATTGACCGGATCGCGGATGAACCCAGCAGTCGTTTCTCGAACACGCTGCGCATCCAAGGGTATGACAGCAGCACGGCCCAGTTCGCACAATCTGACGCGGACCCAACCGATCTGGTCATCACCTTTGCGGGCAGCGATGACCGGCTGGTCATCAACGATGCGTTCTTTAACGCGGCATATTCATCAGGGTCGTCGGGCGGTGTTTCCTATTTGACCCGCTGGCGGACCATCAAAGAGATCACATTTGATGATGCGGTGATGACCCTCGAGGCGATCCATGCCGGTGTCATGGCGGCGCAGCAAACCGATGGTAACGATCAGATCACGCTGACCGAAATCTTTGAGACGGTCGAAAGCGGTTTGGGCAATGACAGCATCAGCGGCGACATGCGCGGCGATACCATCGTGTTTGAACGCGGCGACGGTCAGGATGTCATTTATCCGTCAAGCGGCACGCGCGGGTACTTTTTGAACCGCGAAGATACCATTCTCGATATCCGTGGTTATTTGCCCGAAGACGTCACCGTTACCCGCGATGTCTATGCGCAGCGCGGCTATATTTTGACGTTTGCGGGCACGGATGACCGGATCGAACTGCGCGGCGACGGCCGCAGCGATGCGGGTGGCATCACGGATGTCCGCTTTATCGGTGAACAATACTGGTCCTTCGCACAGCTTGAAGCCCGCGCCATTTCGCCCTTTGGCGACGCAGGCGGGGCGACCTCTGGCAATGATACGCTGGTGGGCACTGACCAAGCCGAGAGTTTCGAGGGCGGGCGCGGCGATGATGTGATCGAACCGGGCTATTACTATAATGCCACTGACACCATCGTGTTCGCGCGCGGTGACGGGCAGGACCTTGTGTCTGAAGGCGACACTTATTCCTTGCGGCTCCGGCTAGAGCTGACGGGCATCAATCCCGAAGACATCCGGCTGGTGAACGCGCCGCAAAACGCGGACTATGTTATCGTCGAGGTGTTGGGCAGCGATGACCGCATTCTGATTGAGGGTGGCATTGGCCGGCTGACCGAAATTGAATTCGGCAACGGTGATCTTTGGACGGCAAGCAACATTTATAACGCGGTCGAAGATTATCCCGATCCGTTTGGCACTGTAGAAAACGTCAACATTTCACGCTACGGCGGCGTGATCGAAATGGGGCCGGGCGACCAACGCTATACGCTGCCGATGTTTGAACCCATCGGGGCGGCCGATGATGCAATCTCTGCTGCCGGCGACACGCCGATTGAATTCCGCTACGCCCAAGGCGGCGGGCATGACCTGATTTCCGCCGACACGTCACCTTATGCGTCGCCGGTCGATGTGCGGGTGGTTCTTACGGATGTCGCCTTGGCGGATGTGACCCCTTGGCTTGTCACGCTGCAGGCTGATTTTGCCCCCTTGTCCGCTGCATTGGTACTTGATTGGGGCACCGCCTCTGACAGCGTGACCATCACATCTGCACGGGATTCCGGAAACGGGACCGAAGTGCGTATTTTCGAATTCGCAGGCGGCGAAACCCGCAGTCTGGACGAATTGCTTGCCCTTGCCGACGGGGCCGAACAAACCGAGCAACGCAGTTTCAGCGGCAGCTTTGATTTCGCGCGTGGGCTGCAGTCTGGTCGGTATGTGGTCGACTACGAGGCGGATATTCTGGGGCCTGATACCCCCGGTGATCTGGGGGGGCCTTTGCCTGGCAGGCTTGACGGACCCTTGGAGCCGCTTGATCCGGCACCGTCATTCTATCCACTGGGCTATACCGGGCCGGTGCTTGTCATAGATCAGGGTATGGTGAGTTATCCTGACCTTTACGAGGGTCCGATCTTTGACGTTGGCCCCGATGGTCCGGTTTATCCGGTGGGCTATACCGGACCCTATATTCTTCTTGATATGGACGGCCCGATTTACGCGCCTGATTATGACGATATTTACCTTGTGCTTGGCCCCGAAGGTCCGGTCTATCCTGACGGGTATGCGGGTCCGTTGTTTGACGCGACCTATTTTGATCCGACCTATCCGGCGGATTATACCGGTCCCTATTTGCTGGTTGACGGGCTGGGCCCGATTTACCCCGATGGCTATGATGGCCCGATCGAATTTGCCCGCGCCGATGATACGTTCGGCCCCGGCGACCCCGGCGATCCGCTGGATCCCGGCCCGGTTGCGGGGATTACCATCAGTCTGTCAGGGGTCACGGTCGATGAATTGGAACTGGTGCAGCGTTGGGACCGCAATATCCTTGTGGTCGAAGCGCGTGCCGAAGACGGGTCTGACGCGGTTGAAATCTGGCTTGGCTCTGCGTATGACCTTGAGATTACCGCAGTCACCTTGATCGATTCAGGTGTGGTTCTGGAACAGGCCGAGTTGTTGGGTTTGATCCGCCAACCGCAAGCCACGGCGCAGGATGATGTTCTTGAAACCGGCAGCGCTGACGGTGCCCCGGTTACGATCAACGGCCTTGCAGGCGATGACGTGCTAACGTCGCTTGGTGCGAATGCGACCTTTGAATATGCGCGCGGTGATGGCCATGATCTGATCACGGCCCCTGCGGCATATGGTGGGCAGTCGGGCACTGTTATTTCATTGACCGGGATCGACCCCGATGCGGTGTCGCTGGTCTTGCAAGACACAAGCGTGTTGGTGCGCATTGATGAAAGCACCGCAGGGGCCGGTGACGGCGGCACCATCAGGTTCTTCAATGGCTATAGGCTTGCAGACGGGTCGGCGGGCTTGCGGTTGACGTCGATCAGCTTTGCCGGTGGCACGGTGTGGGACACGGGTGATCTGACCGCGCGGCTGGTGCCTGACGTGGCGACAGACGGCAACGATCTTGTCGAAAATCCAGTCACGGCAAACACTTATGAGCTGGGGCTGGGCGATGATGTGATCATCACCTCAGGCTTTGCCGACGTCTATGTCTACAACAATGGTGACGGGCATGATGTGATCGCCGAGGGCGGTTCGGATGGCATCGACGGCGACCGCCTGCGCTTGCCTGATCTGACCGCGCAAGACATCCGGTTCGCCCGCGACGCGGATGACCTGCTGATCGTGATTGACGAAAATGCGACGACAGGCGCGGTTGCGGGCAGCTTGCGGCTGGTGGATGCATTCCTAAGCACCAGCAGTGACAGCACGCTGATCGAGCATATTATTTTCAGCGACGGCAGCATCCTGACCATTGAAGCCGTGATGCAGGGGCTGGTGGATGCCGCTGCTACATCCGCCGATGATGTGATTGCGGGCACGCCGTTTGATGATATCATTTCGGGCGGCACTGGCGACGATGTTCTGGCGGGTGGCGCGGGTAATGATCTCTACCGGTGGCAGCACGGTGATGGCGACGACCGCGTGCTTGAACAATCCTCGGCTAGTTCCGTTCTGGACCGTCTTGAGCTGGTCGGCGTTTCCGCCGCTCAGGTCAGCATCGGGCAAAACACCGAAGGCCTGTTGATCCGGATCGCCGAAAGCGCGCCGGGGGTGGGCGATGGCGGCGATATCACCATCGAGGGCATGTTCACCGGACCCGAGACACCCTATCGCGGCACCTCGATCGGCACGGGGATCGAGACCCTGCAGATTGGCGCGGATACAGTGCTGGATCTTGGCGGAATACGGTCACGTCTGTTGCAGGCGCAGGCCACGATTCTGGATGATATGCTGGTTGGCAGTCAGGGCAACGACACCTTTGGCGGCGGTATTGGCGATGATGTGCTGGTGGGCGACCGTGGCAGCGACACTTATCTTTACACCCGTGGTGACGGCAACGACCTGATCTATGACGCGGTCAACAACAGCGGCTCTGATACCTTGCGGCTGATCGGCATTGCGCCGGGCGATGTGACGCTTAAACCGGGCTACGGCGGCGACCTCGAGATCGTGATTGCGCCAAGCACCCTTGGGGCTGGCGATGGCGGGCGTCTGACGGTCACGGGCGGGTTCAGTGCGAACGGTGCCTACGGCGTTGAACGCATTGTCTTTGATGATGATACTATATGGCTGCGCACGGATTTCCCGACTATGGCCGCCGCAGCCGGGGCCACGGCGACGGCAGGCGATGACCGCTTGGTCGGGTCCGAATTGGCCGACACCATCGCGGGTCTGGAAGGGGATGATCTGTTGCTGGGCAACGGCGGTGCGGATTTGTACCGCTATGCCCGTGGCGATGGGTCTGACGTTATCAATGACGCTGACGGCGTCGGGAATATCATCGAAATCTCGGGCTATACGGCGTCCGAGGTCACCTTTGCCCGCCGGGGCATTGACGGGCCGGACCTGATCATTCGATTGGCCGGTGCGGGCGATGAAATCGTAGTGATCAATGCGCTCAAGGTTGGGGCAACGGCCCTTGCCACGCTGACATTGACCGATGGTGGTGATCTGTTCACCATGGCTGAAATCGCGCGCGACATTGTCGCGGCGCAAGCCACCGAGGGCGATGACATCGTGGTGGGCACGGCTGGCAGCGATACGCTGTCTGGTGGGCTTGGCACTGATCTGATTTCGGGCGAGGGCGGCAGCGATACTTATCTGTTTGCCAAAGGCGATGGCGATGACCGCATCGTTGATACCGGCAGCGATACCGACGACGTTCTACGCCTTGAGGGGTTGAACGTGACCGATCTGGCCTATGCCTTGCGCGCAGGGGCCAACAGCGACGATCTGGTCTTGGTCTTTACCGGTGGTCGCGACCGGATCATCCTGGAAAATGCCCTCGCGACCAGTGATGGCACCGTCTACAACAATCCGCCAACCCGCGGTGTGGACAGCATACTCTTTGCTGACGGCACGGTGTGGAACCGCGCTGATATGCGCGCCCAAGCCTTGGAGCACGCGCAAACCTCCCGCTCGGAATCCGTCTTGGGTTTTGGCGGCAGCGACAGTTTTTCGGGCAGCGCCGGGGCCGATACGCTTGAGGGCGGCTTGGGGTCGGACACCTATGTGATGGCGCGGGGCCACGGCCATGACCGGATCATCGAAATCGCCCATGCGGATCCTTTTGTGGACAATGTCGAATTCCCTGATTTCGTATCCACCGAAGTGTCGGTCACCCGCCTGTTCAAGGGCAGTGACAGCATCCGGTTGACTTTTGCCTCGTCTCCGGATGACAGTCTGATCATTGTGGATGCCTTGGCCGGCAACCGGGCCGGGATCGAACGTTTCGTGTTTTCTGACGGTGTCGTCTGGACGGCTGCCACCTTGGCTGAGCTGCTGTTGAACAACGCGCCTGTCGCCACGGATGACGGTTATTTCAGCGTGACCACAGGCCAAAGCATAACCCTGTCTGCGCAGGCGCTGCTGCGCAACGATTTTGACGCAGATGGTGATGCGCTGTCGATCATCGCAGTTGAAGGCGGCGACGCTGGGTTTGCGGAATTGGATGCCAATGGCAACGTGGTCTTTACCCCGACGGACGGGTTCTTTGGCCCGACACGGTTGATCTATACCTTGTCGGATGGCCGCAATGGTCTGGCGACAGGCAGCGTCGATATGCGCGTGCGCCCCGTGGCCGAAGCCCTTGATGACACAGGGTTCATTGTCGCCGAAGACGATTTTCTTACGATCCGTACTGAACGGCTGCTGTCCAATGATGTGGACGGCGACCGGATGATCGTGGCCCAGGTCAAGGATGCCGTGAACGGCACCGTTAGCCTAAGCAGTGCAGGCGATGTGATCTTTACGCCTGATGAGAATTACAACGGTCCTGCGGGCTTTACCTATGTGGCCAACACGCCCGATGGTGGTGTGGACGAGGCGCGCGTGACCCTGACGGTAACCCCCGTTAACGATGCACCGTCCGCACGTAATGACGGCGAATACGAGACACCCGAGGATCAACCGTTCCTGATTGCGGCCTCCGTTCTGCTGCAAAACGACTATGATGTCGATGGCGATACCCTTCGGCTGGTGTCTGTGACCGGGTCGGAAAACCTGTCCGTCACCCTGACTGATGACGGCTTTGTTCAGGTCACGCCTGCCGCGTATTATTTCGGCACCTCCAGCTTTAGCTACACCGTTGCCGATCCCGATGGGCTGCTGTCTGCGGGCACAGTCACGATCAAGGTTCTGCCGGTTAATAATGCCCCGCTGACCACGGAAGACATCTATACGCAGCGCGAAGACATGCCGCTGGTCATCAGCGTTGCAGACCTGCTTGCCAATGACTTTGACCCCGACGGCGATCCGATGACGATCGTGCAGGTCAGCTCAAGCAGTTTTGTCGGTAACGGCTTTGGCGGCGCGGCAGAACTGCTGGAAAACGGCACAATCCTGTTCACGCCGAACCAGAATTTTGATGGCACAGCGTTCTTCAGCTATGTCGTCGATGACGGGCAAGGTGCTGTCAGCAGCGGCCGCGTGACGATCCAGATGGAACCGGTCAATGACAACCCGATTGCACAGGACGACCGATATTACCCGACCGTTTTCACCGCAGGCAATGAACGCCTGATCGGGACAGAAGACACGCCGCTTGAAATCTCGTTGGTTGATTTGATGCGCAATGACTTTGATGTTGAGGGCTTGGCATTGAAGTTTGAAAATGTGTCCGAGGCGGCGAATGGCACGATTGAGATCACCGACCATGGCACGCTGATCTTTAACCCGGATCAGGATTTCTGGGGCGAGGCCACGTTCAACTATCTTGTGTCCGACCCCGAAGGTGCAGTGGATGATGCGATCGTCACGCTGTTCTTTGAAAACGTCGATGATGCGCCGCCCGTTGCGGGGGATGATGTGGTCGAGGTGTACGAAGATGTGGTCACTATCATTCCACAAGCGCTTTTGCTGGGCAATGATACAGACATCGACCGCGACGTGCTGACCATCACCGGCGCACGCTATCCCGGCCTGTCCGAGATTTGGATCCCCGAGTTCAAAGGATCGCTTGTCCGCAACGAAGACGGCGATTTCGTCTATACGCCGTTGCTGAACAACACCAAGGAATCTGGGTTCTTTTATACTGTCACCGATGGCATTCTGGGCAGCGACGAAGGGTTCGTCGATATCCGGATCATCGCCATAAACGATCAGCCGACGGCGGTGGCCGATACTGTTGCCTCGACCAAGTTGGGCGTGCCTTTGGTGGTGCGGATTTCCGACATCATGGCCAATGATTTCGATGTTGATGATGATCCCTTAACGGGCATCCGTTCGATTTCTTTTGTGGGGATCGATTCCACATCTGTGGGTGTCGCCACCGTGCGCGATGGATTTATCGTGCTGCGGGTGCCCGAAGGTTATTCCGGTCCGGTGGAAATGACCTACCGGATCACCGACACTGATAATGTGCAGGACACGGCCAAGATTACAGCACTGGTCACGGACAGCCACGATCTGGTCATTCAGGGCACCAGCAAGGTCGATCTGTTGATCGGCAGCGCGCAGGGCGAGGCGATTTTTGGCCTGGCCAGCGATGACATTATCGAAGCCGAGGCAGGTGATGACCTGATCGATGGCGGCGATGGTGGTGATGAAATCGACGGTGGCGACGGCTTTGATACGGTCACATTTGACGGGTCAACCATTGGGGTGCGCGCCGATCTGGGCAGCCGGATCGGGCAGGGCGGTTTTGCCCAAGGGGACGTCTATACCAATGTCGAAGCGTTAATCGGCACGGTCTGGAATGACACGCTGGGCGGTGACGAAGGTGCCAACCTGCTTGAAGGTCGCGAAGGGCGCGACCTGATCGAAGGGCACGGCGGCATCGACACCTTGCTGGGTGGTTTGGGCGATGACAGCCTTGTGGGCGGCGCGCAGGGCGATCTGCTGGATGGCGGCGATGGCACCGATACGGCGGATTACCGTGGTTCGGCGCAGGCGGTCACCGTGTCCTTGGCTGATGGCACTGCCTTGGGCGGCGATGCACAGGGCGATACGCTGGTGTCGATCGAAAACCTCAACGGGTCCGATCTTGACGATCAACTGACCGGCAATGACGACGGCAACCGGCTAGATGGCGGGCGCGGGGCCGATACGCTGCTCGGCGGGCTTGGGGATGATACCTTGTCCGGTGGGCGCGGTGCGGATGTGCTGCGCGGCGGTGACGGCGTTGATATTGCGGATTACACGTTCTCTCTGGATGGGGTGCGGGTCGATATGGCCGACGGCGTATCCGGCGGCGGCGATGCCGAGGGCGACACCTTTGAAGACATCGAGATCGTCCAAGGGTCGTATCACGGCGACACGATTTTGGGCAGTGACGCTGACAACATCCTGCGTGGTGGGCGCGGTGCGGATGTTCTGGACGGGCGCGGCGGTTTTGACACGGCTGATTTCTCGACCGCAGATGAAGGCGTGGGCGTTGATCTGTCCACCGGTATGGGCACAGCGGGCGAAGCCCTTGGCGACACCTATGCCGGGATCGAAGCGGTGCGCGGGTCGGTCTGGTCCGATACGATTACGGGCAGCGCCGGTGCCGAAACATTCGATGGCAATTGGGGCGATGACACGGTTGCAGGTGCAGCTGGGTCCGACGCCTATATCTTTGGCTATGACAGCGGCAATGATCTGGTGATCGAGGCCGGTCTTGCCAGCGATATCGACCGCGTAGAATTGACGGCTGAAATCGCCCCCAAGGATATCTCGGTCATTCGCGATGGCGATGATCTGCTGCTGGAACTTGAACGCGGCGACGGTTTCCTGATCGACACGCTGCGCGTTACCGATCACTTTGTATCAGCGGAACTGGGCATCGAAGAAGTCGTCTTTGCTGATGGCACGATTTGGGACCGCGACCAAATTGATGCGCTGCAACGTCTGGGCCGTTTCAACGCGCTGGACGATGTGTACCGCCTTGCGATTGAAGACATCGAGGCGCTGATTGACCCAGCGGATCTGATCGCAAATGACGCCGAAGACGTCACCGGCATCAACGTCATTGCCGTTGAAAATGCTGTGAACGGCACGGTTCGTTTGACGGAAGACGGTCAGATCGCCTTTATCGGGGATCAGGATTATAACGGCGATGCGTTCTTTGACTATGTGCTGCGCGACCAGTTTGGCCGCGAAAGCAGCGCGCGGGTCGAGGTCAACATCGCCCCGGTCAATGACCGTCCCGTCGGCGTTGACGACGGCGTCTTTGTCGGGACCGAGGATACGGTTCTACGGATTTCATATGCGCAACTTGTCGGCAATGACATTGACGTGGATGGCGATAGCCTGACACTTTTGGGCGTGACGCCGATTTACGGCGACGACGGAGAATTTCTGTACCAGATTTTGCCGACCAACAGCGATTTTCCCTACACCAATGACGCGACCAAAGGGATCATATGGCTTGACGGAACCAATGTGAATTTCCGCCCTGCTGCGGATCATTTCGGTTTTGCGGGCTTTGAATATACGCTGGCAGACCCCGACGGGCTGACCAGCACTGCCGAAGTCGAACTGTACTTCACTCCGGTAAACGATGCGCCGCGCAGTGGCGTCAGAAACACGGATCAATTTGAGATCCGTTTCGGTTTGACCACCGACATCTCGTTGTCCAGCTTGCTGGCCAACGATTACGACGTCGAAGGCGATGCGTTTGATATTGATGGCATTCATTCCGCCTTTGGCGGGGCAATGGTGTTTGACCCCGATACGGGTCTTGTTTCCTTTACGCCGAATGCGGTGGGGGATGCGGGCTTTAGCTATGACCTGGAAGACATCTATGGCGCGCGCAGCACGATTTTGGTCGATCTGAACGTAATCCCGTTGAACGACGCGCCGATTGCGCGCGATGACGGTCCTTATGTCACGGATGAAGATACGATCCTTTATCTTGATCCGGCGCAACTGCTGGCCAATGACACGGATAATACCGACCCGCTGGACGAGGTGTTGTTTATCTCGGGGCTTGACCGGTTTGCTGAAAATGGCCGTGTCGAATTGCTGGCCGACGGGCGCATTGCCTTCACGCCGCGTGCGGATTATAACGGCGCTGCCGGCTTCAAGTATCAGGTGGCCGACGGCAATGGTGGCTTTGACATCGGCTATGTCAGCGTCACGGTGCTGCCGACGAATGATGGTCCGGTTTTGCGCGATGACATCGCTTTGGGTTTTGAGGATCAGCCGATCACGATCATTCCGGGCGAAGTGTTTGGCAACGATCTGGACCCCGAAGGCGATGTGATTTTCTATGACGGTCTGGAAATTCTGGGTGTCATCGACGGCGATTATACATCCCGCGATCCGGTCGAGATTTCATACGGCTTTGACATGGCGCGGCTTGACGCCGGGGTTGTCGCCACGGCAACCTTGGCCGATGGGTCTGACCTGCCCGACGGGCTGCTGTTTGATGCGCAAACGTTGACCCTTAGCGGGGCGCTGCCCGCCGGTCAGGTCGCCATGTTGAATGTGCTGGTGACGCTGACCAACCCCCAAGACGGGTCGGTGCATCAAGAACAGGTTGCATTGGCGCTTGAGGATGATCTGGCGGCTGGTGTTACGGTTGTGCCGCAGGTCGCCCTGTTCGAGCTGGGTGCCGGCGATTGGAGCTTGCGCCCCGCAGGCAATCAACCGCTGCCCAATTGGTTGGAATTCAACGCAGAAACCCTGACCCTGACCAAAGTCGGCGATGCCCCAGAGGGCGAAACAGACGCGCTGCGCCTGCAATTGCGCTTTGAGCCAGAGCCGGAACAACTGCCCGACGGCACCTTTGCCTTTGGCCGCGCCGGTTTCACAATCGAGGTGCTGATTGATCCACAAGCGGACATCCCGGATGCGATCAATGCGTTGTTTGCCAATGATGATTTCTTTGCGGGTCAGGGGCTTTATGCCTTGCCGATCAGCGCAGGTGCGTCGGTGCAGGCGCAATCCGAGAACGGCGCGCCGCTTGCCGATTGGCTGAATTTTGACGCCGGCGATCTAAGCTTTGCGGGCACGCCGCCGCCGGTCTTTGTCGGTACGCCGCCCGTCCGTGTGAACGTTTCCGAAGGCGATTTGACCTATAGCGTGCTGACTGAACTGCCCGTTGATGCGACCTACAGCTTGCTGTCCGATCTCGAAGGGTTTTCTGTCAATCTGGGCAGTGACCGGTTCAATTTGGTCACGCCCGAAGACTTCTTTGGTCAGGTCGTGCTGAGCTATACCGCGAAGGATGAAAAAGACGGTATTTCTCTTCAACCTGCTGAAATCGTTGTTAATGTTCTGGATACGCCAGAGGCCCCCGAGGCCGTGGATGACGTGTTCCAAACCCTCGAAGATACGCCCATTACCATCGCGCTGGCGGATCTGCTGGCCAATGACTTTGACGCCGAAGGCGATGCGATCCGAATGATCGCCCTGCGCCATGGTGGCGCGATCGAGGTCAGCCGCGGCGGGCTGCGTCTGATTGATGCGGTAGGCGACGGCACTGACGCTGTTGCGGATACAATCGCTGCGGAAACCGGCGTTGATGCGGGCACCGGCCAAGCCAATTGGGCTTATACGTCCATGACGGCGGGCGCGCAAAGCGGCTTTGGCTTTGCCACGTCGCAGGCCTATAGCACCCATGACGAAAATATCTTTTGTCCGTGCTGCGATTGCGCTGACCACGGCATTGATCCGGAAAATGCGGCCAACGGCAACTTTGCCCCGATCCCCGGTCTGGCGGGTTTTGGCACGCTGGAAACGATGACCGATTTTGTTACCACCGGGTTCTGGGGCACCAGCCCGCGGTTCCACAATGTCACCGACATCGGGCGTGACCCCAATGACGGCGTGATTTTGTACAACGTCACCGGCTGGGAAAACGATGCCGACGGCATCACCGAAGAACGCGCCGAACTGGTGCGAGAGGCCTTTAAGCTGTTCGAGGCGACGCTGGGCATCCAGTTCCGCGAGACAACCGATACCGATCAATCCGTGACCGACATCTTCTTTGGCGACAATGGCGAAGGGGCCAATGCGGCGTCTACCCTATTGGGCGGCGGCGAGATCGGGTATTCGCGGGTCAACATTGCGGCGGATTGGTCGGGCGGCACGTCGACCTATGGCGATTATACCTTGCAGACGATTTTGCACGAAATCGGCCACACCTTGGGTCTGGGCCATCAGGGCCGCTATAACCTGACCGCAGATTACGGCACTGAAAACCAGTTCGATAATGACAGTTGGCAGGCGACGATGATGTCGTATTTCAGCCAGTCTGCAAATTACAACATTCTCTCGGATTTCGCGCTGCTGCAAACACCGATGGCGGTGGATTGGCTCGCCCTCGAGGATATCTATAACCCGCAAGGCTATGGCACGTTCAACGCGTTCACCGAAGACACGGTGTGGGGCTTTAACACCTCTGTCACGTCCGAGGTCAGTGATATCTGGGCCAATTGGTCCGACTGGGCCGATGTGACGGCCTCGACGCTGGTGGATGGCGGCGGTTTGGACACGCTTGATCTGTCAGGCTATGCCAACAACAGCCTGATCAGCCTTGCACCGTCGCTTAGCGCGTCAACGGCACCGTCGTTTTCGAACATCGGGGGATGGTTCGGCAATCTGACCATCGCGGCGGGCACGATCATTGAAAACGCCATCGGTGGGGCCGGGGACGAAGTGTTCTATGGCAACGGTGCGGATAACGTGTTGATGGGCAATGGTGGCCAAGACACGTTCATCGACAGCGACGGCAATGATACCTATATCGGCGGGCTTGGCACCGATCTGGTCGTGTTCACCAAATCCATCGGTGACTATGCCTTTAACCTGTTCGAAGGCGCATTGCAGGTCATCGACGATGCGATTGATCTGGTCGAAAGCTCGGTTGATTTCCTGTCCTTCCTCGATCGCACCCTAAGCTGGCAAACGCTTGTGTCGGAATTCCTGCCGGACAGTGGATTTGTCGCACCGCGCGAGGCCGCCGAGGCGCAAGGCGCGCAAATTGGCGTCACGGCTGACGGCCTGCCAACGCTTGAGGGCGGCGTTTATCTGCTGGCGATGACAGACGGCAGCGACCTGCCTTTCTGGCTGAGCATTGACCGTGACACGGGCGTTATCAAAGGTGATGTGCCGTTCAACCTGGCCATCGATTTGTCGCTTGATGTGACCGTGACGGACGGTGCGCAAAGCTATACCCAGACCATCGCTGTCGCGGCGGATGGCAATGCGGATGCCTATCTGACCTTCACGCCCGAACCCGGCTGGAACGGCACCTATTCCTTCCGCTATGTCATCACCGATGACGCGCAGGGGACCGCCGAAGGTATCGTGGCCATCGAAGTCATTGCCGTGAATGATCCCCCTGAGGCGGTTACCGACCGGGTCACCGCCTATGAGGATCAGGTTCTGGTGTTGACGCCGCGGGATTTGCTGGCCAACGATATTGATATCGACGGGGATACCCTGACGCTGCTGACGGTGGGCAACGCCGAAAACGGCACGGTCGTGTTCGAGAATGGCGAAATCCGCTTTACGCCGACGCTCAATTTCGACGGGGCTGCCAGCTTTACCTATGTGGTGACGGACGGCACCGATGGCGCGTCGCAGGGTCGGGTCGAGGTCAACGTGATTTCGACCAACCAACGCCCCGTTGCGGGTGCCGACCGGTTCACCGGTTTCGAAGACGAACCTATCATCTTTACCCTCGCCGATCTGCTGGCCAATGACAGCGATCCCGATGGTGATGATTTCGGATTTGTCCGGTTTAACAGCAGCATTGAGGGCGGGTCGATCTTTGCCCTGCCCGGCGGGCGTTTCCAGTTTGTCCCTGATCAGAACCTGTTTGGCGCATTCACCACCAGCTATACCATCAACGACGGACGCCTTTCCACGACCGGAACGGTGATTTTTGATCTGGCGGCGGTCAATGATGGCCCGTTGCTGAACGCTGACCCGACGATACTGGCGCGCGAGGACGAGGTGATCACCGTCGTGATGGCTGATCTGCTGGCCAATGACGTCGACATCGAGGGCGACAGCTTTGCCGTGACGTCGGTGTTTGACCCTGAAAACGGTGCCGTCACGCTGGTGGACGGGATTGCGACCTTCACACCGCGGTCGGACTATTTTGGGAATGCAGGCTTTTTCTATCTGGTCGAAGACGCAGGCGGGGCCGTGTCCCAAGGTTTTGTGAACATCACGCTGAACCCCGAAAATGACAAGCCGTTTGCGATCACGGACACGCAGTTCACCACCCTCGAAGATACCCCTCTCGAGATTGATCCGGCGCTCTTGCTGGCCAATGACATTGACCCTGACGGCGATACGCTGACGGTGCTTAGCGTTTACGAAACCCTCGTTGATTTCTTTTCAGGTGCCGTGACCGAAATCCCGTTGGAGCTGCTTGAAAACGGAAATTTCCTGTTCACGCCGTATCAGAATGACTTTGGTGACAGAAGTTTCAGCTACCGGATTTCCGACGGCAAGGGCGGCACGGCCACGACGTCGTTTACCATCGACGTGATACCGGTGGATGACGCGCCGATGCCGCGCGATGACGACTATACCGGCACCGAAGACGTGGCCCAAACGCTGCTGATCTCTGATCTGTTGTCCAATGACGTCGATCCCGATCAAAGCGGGCTGATCTTTACCGGCTTCTCGAACGAGAACGGATTGATGGTGACGAATGACGGTGCGGGTCGGTTGTTGATCACACCTGATGCAGAACGCTATGGTCCGGCGCGGTTCGACTACACGGTGCAAAACGCCAGTGGCTTGACGGCAACGGCGCAGGTTGAAATCATGTTGGCGGCTGTCAATGATGCGCCTGTCATTCCCGTGATCGAACTGGTGGGCGTCGAAGACGAGGTGTTCACCGCAGCGCTTGATCCGACCACCTTTAACGATGCCGAAGGCGACGCGATCACCATTTCGGTACGCGCGCCTGATGGGGGCACATTGCCGGGCTGGCTGGTGTTTGACCCGCTTACCTTGACCTTTACCGGTGAACCGCCTGCGAATTTCAACGGCACCATCATGCTCGAAGTCGTGGCCTTTGACGGCACTGCGGAAACAGTGCGCAGCGTGCCGCTGACCTTTGCTTCGGTCAACGATGCGCCTGTGATTGCGGCGATCATGCTGACGGGAACCGAAGATGCGATGCTGACTGCGGTGTTGGACAGTGCGGCCTTTAGCGACAGCGATGGCGATACGCTGACGATCAGCCTGCGGTCGGCGGGCGGTGCAGCACTGCCTGCGTGGCTTGGCTTTGACGCGGAAACGCTGACCCTGACGGGCCAGCCGCCTGCGGATTTCAACGGTACCGTGATGCTTGAGGCGGTCGCGTTTGACGGCACGGTCGAAACCATCCGCGCCGTGCCGCTGGTTATCGCGCCGGTCAACGACGCGCCTGTGGCCTTCGGGGAAAGCTATGACGCGGGCCAGACCTTGGTGTTTACGGTGTTGGCGGCTGATCTATTGGCCAATGATACCGATGTGGACAGCACAGGTCTGACGATTGTGTCGGTTACCGGTGTGCCGGGCGTACAGGCCATCTTGACGCCAGAGGGCGATATCGCGATCTCGCGCGAGCGGGATCTGGAAGGGCTATTTTCGATCACCTACACCCTCAGTGATGGTGTGTTGACCGATCAGGCCACCTTGGTTGTCGAATTGGAAGCCGCCAACCTTGCACCTGACATCGCGGCCTTTGGCCCGCTGGACGCGGACGAGGACAGCACGATTGATCTGGTGATCCCTGACGGCGCGATCACCGACCCCGAAGGCGATGCGCTGGTGATCAGTGTGACCCGCGCAGGCGGCACGGCCTTGCCCGCGTGGTTGACCTTTGATGCCGCGACCCAACGGTTGTCGGGCACGGCACCGTTGAACTTTAACGGCACATTGGCGCTTGAGGTAACGGCGGGTGACGGATCGTTGCAGACGACACGCGGCTTTGATCTGGTGATCAATCCGGTCAACGATATGCCGACCCTTGGTGCCCCCTTGTCGGACCGCTCCGCGATCGAGGACACGCCGTTCAGCATTCAGTTGCAGCAGGGCATCTATTCAGACGTGGACGGTGACACGCTTGGCTTTGCACTGGTGCAGGCCGACGGGTCGGCGCTGCCTGACTGGATCAGTTTCGATGCCACGACCCTGACGCTAAGCGGGCAGGCACCGCAGGATCTGTTTGGCGATGTGGGGCTGCGGTTGCAGATCTCGGATGGTCAGGCGACGATCTCGGATGATTTCAACCTTGCCATCACGGGCACGCCGGATGCGCCGGTTCTGTTGGCGGCACTACCGGATGTCGCCGCAGACGACAGCGGCGCGGCGTTGGGCACGGGCGCGGCCTTTGTCATCACAGCGCCGACGGCGAATTTCAGCGATCCCGATCAGGTGCCGCTGTCCTTTGCGGCCCGTCTGGCAGACGGATCGGCGTTGCCCGCTTGGTTGGTCTTTGATGGCCAGACCTTTAGCGGGACAGCGCCGCGTTCGGCAGCGGCCAGCCCTGTGCAGATCGAATTGCTGGCCAGCGATGGCACGACCACCGTGTCGGATGTGTTCGAACTGAGCTTCGAGATGCGCAATGACGCGCCTGTGGCTGTCGATGATGCCTTTGATGTCACGGTGCCCAACACGCTTAGCATTGATGCGGGCGTTCTGCTGGCCAATGATGGTGACCCCGATGGCGATGCGCTGGCGGTCACCGCCGTCGGTGCGGCGCAACACGGGACCACGACATTTGAAAACGGCGCGGTCCTGTACAAGGCCGATTTCGGATACAAGGGCAGCGATCAATTCACCTATACCATCAGCGATGGCGTCGACACCGCCGAAGCGACCGTGACCGTAACCGTCGATAACCCCTTTGATCAGGTTCAAGAGGGCGGCACGGGCACAGATTTCTTGTTCGGCGGGCGCGGCGATGATCTGGTCATGGGCGGTGCGGGCAAGGATCACCTGTTCTCGTCTGGTGGCAGCGACTACCTTGATGGCGGCGCGGGCAGTGATGTCCTGTCCGGCGGGCGCGGCAACGATACGCTAAGGGGCGGCGCGGGCGATGATCTGATCTTTGCCGGTGGCGGCGATGATGTGATTTCTGGCGGGCAGGGCAATGACCGCATGTTCGGCGGCAGCGGGCAAGATCGGTTTGACTTTGCCAGTGGCGACGGGTCCGACGTGATCTATGGCTTCCAGACGCCGCGTGGCGGGCGCCGGTTCAGCATGCCGGGCGACGAATTGCGCCTAAGCATCGACGGGATCGACAGCTTTGCGGATCTGATGGCCCATGCCTCGCAATCGCGGGGGGGCGTGCTGCTGGATCTGGGCGGCGATGATCAGATTTTCCTTGCAGGAACGCGGCTTGCCGCACTGGATGAAGACCAGTTTACGTTCTACTAAGGGCGCATTGCGATAGGGACCGATCTGAATGGCGAATGATACCGAAGCCGTGGGCACGATCTACAAGCACGCCCTTGGGCGGTTGCGCAGGACCTTTGTGATGGTGGCGTTTTTCAGCGCTGCGGTGAATATCCTGATGCTGACCGGGCCGATGTTCATGCTGCAGGTCTACGACCGGGTCTTGTCCTCGGGATCCTTGCCGACGTTACAGGCGTTGTTTGGCATCGTCGTGGTCTTGTTCCTGTTTCTGGGGCTGTATGATTTTCTGCGCACGCGGCTGTTGTCGCGCGCGGCGTACCGGCTGGATCAGGCGGTGGGGCCTGCGGCGCATGATCTGTGGATGCGGTCGGCGCTTTTGGCAAAGCCTGTGACGGTACGGCCATTGAATGACCTGTCGGTGGTGCGGGGGTTCTTGCCCGGACCGGCCATGTTGGGGATGTTCGACCTGCCGTGGATACCGCTGTATCTGGGCGTTGTCTTTGTCGTGCATGTCTGGCTGGGCTGGCTGACGGTGGCGGGGCTGGTCGTGGTGGCGGCGCTGGCGTTGGCCAACCAGTGGACGACGCGCAACCACCACGCCAAGGCCATGGGCATGGACGGTTCCGAGAGTTTTTTCGTCGAACAAAGCCGGCGCAATGCCGAAAGCTTGGTGCCGCTTGGCATGGCGGGGCGTGTGACAACGCGGTGGGACAGCATGCACCGCGAAGGTCTGGCCGTGGGGCAGGTGGGCGGCGACCGCGCCGAAGGCTTTACCGCCGCGTCCAAGGCGTTCCGGCTGCTGCTTCAATCTTCGCTGTTGGGCTTGGGCGGGTATCTTGCCTTGCAGCAGGAAATCTCGGCGGGGATGATTGTCGCGGCGTCGATCATTGCGGGGCGCGCCTTGGCCCCGGTGGATGCGGTAATTGGCCAGTGGCGCAATGTGGTGCGTGCCCATGAGGCGCATAAACGCCTGCATAAAATATTCGCTGACGCGCCCAAAGCGCCGCCGCGGATCAATATGCCTGACCCTAAGGGGCAATTGACGGTGGCAGGGGTGACGAAATATGTGCCCGGCCTGCGCGCAGGCGAACGCCCCCCGATTTTGGATATGATCAACTTCCAGCTTGAACCGGGGGATGCCGTGGGCGTGATCGGGCCGTCGGCCTCGGGTAAATCGACGCTTGCGCGCATTCTGGTGGGCGCGATGCAGCCTGATCACGGCGAAGTCCGCCTTGACGGTGCCACCTTGGCGCAATGGTCTGATACGGATCTGGGGCGTCATCTGGGCTATCTGCCGCAAAAGCTTGAGCTGATCGCAGGGTCAATCCGCGACAACATTGCCCGTTTTGACCCCGACGCAGATGACAATGCGGTGATCGAGGCGGCGCGTATTGCGGGCGTCCATGACATGATCCTGCAACTGCCGGACGGCTATGCCACGTCCTTGGGCTTTGACAGTGCTCAACTGTCCGGTGGGCAGTTGCAGCGCGTGGGCCTTGCACGTGCCGTCTATGGCATGCCGCGCTATGTGGTGCTGGACGAGCCGAATTCGAACCTTGATGCGGCGGGCGATGATGCCTTGTCTTCGGCGATCATGGCCTTGCGCGAACGCGGCAGCACGGTTGTTGTCATGGCGCACCGCCCCTCGGCCATCGCCGCAGTGAACAAGGTGCTTGTTCTGCACGGCGGGCGTATCGCCGAATTCGGCCCCAAGGAAGATGTCTTGCAAAAATCTGTGCGTCCGGTTGCCGGGCTGCCCAAGGAAAAGGTCTGACCGATGGTGGCATTGCCCAACCAAGGCCCCACACTGCGCACCGGTCTGCGCTGGACTGGTGTGCTTGGCGTGGTTGCGACGATCGCCCTTTTGGGGGGCGGTACGTTTTGGGCGGCCACGACCCAGATTAGTGGCGCTGTGATCGCGTCGGGCAGCGTCGAGGTGATAGGCCGCCCCAAATCCGTGCAGCATCTGGACGGCGGCATCATCGACGAATTGCGCGTGGTCGATGGTGATTTTGTGACCCAAGGTGATGTCTTGGTGCGTCTTGATGACACCAATCTGCTGGCCAACCTGTCGATCTACCGCACGCGCCTGTCCGAGGTGCTGGCGCTGAAGGATCGGCTGGTTGCCGAACAACGCGAGGCGGCGACCATCACGCGCGCGCCCCTTGATCTGCTGATCGGCGATGTCGACTTTGCCCTGCACCAGATCGGCCAAGCCGAGATTTTCGAGGCCCGCCAAGAATTCGAGCAAGGCCGCAAAGAACAGCTGGACGAGAAAATCCGCCAGTTCGAGAACCAGACCATCGGCGTGAATGCCCTGATCGACGCCAAGCAACAGCAGCTTGCCCTGCTGGAAGACGAGTTGGGCGCGCAGAAAACGCTTTTTGACAAGGGGCTTGCGCGGTCCAGCCAGCTTTTGTCGCTGCAAAGGTCACAGGCGGATTTGCTGGGGCAGATTGCCGAACACCAGTCCGAATTGGCACGCATTCAGAATTCGGTCCGCGATACCGAACTGGAATTGCTGCAAGGCGCGCGCCAAAAGAAAGAAGAAGTCGTGACCCAACTACGCGAGGTCACGACCAACATTCAGGAACTGCGCCAGCAGATCGTATCAACCGAAAAGCAGCTTGACCGTGTGGCGATCCGCGCGCCCAACACCGGCCGCATTCACGAGATGGCGTTTACGACCATCGGCGGGGTCATTCCGCCGGGGGGCACCATCCTCAAGATTATTCCGCAGGGCGAAGGGTTCGGCATACGCACGCGGATTGATCCGGCTTCGGTCGATCAGGTCTATGTGGGGCAGCCTGCCAAGGTGCGGTTTCCGGCCTTTAACCAGCGCACCACGCCGGAATTGCTGGGCAGCGTGCATGATGTGTCTGCAACAACCTCGGTGGATGATGTGACGGGTCAAAGCTTTTACGGGGTGGAAATTACCGTGCCCGAAGCGGAACTGGCGCGGCTGGCGGACCTGCAACTGGTGCCCGGCATGCCGGTCGAGGCCTATATCACCACCACTGACCGCACCGTGCTCAGCTATTTGCTCAAGCCCTTGCGCGACCAGCTAAACCAAGCTTTCCGCGAGGAATAGCGCCTTTTGGCACGCTATCTCGGGGTCAGGTCAAGTTCATGTAACTCTTGAAGTAAATCAAGCAGTCGTTCCATTTTCTCCGCGCCAAAGCGGTCTTGCAGATCGGCTGTGATGTTGGCGGACCGACTGGCGTGATCTTTGATCAAGGCTTGCCCTTTTGGCAGCAGCGTTACGATGGATTTGCGCCGGTCTTGGGTGTCGGGCTGGCGGCGCAGCAGGCCGTCTTTTTCCATCGCCGTCAGGATGCGCGTGAGACTGGGCAGCATCAGGCAGGCGGCGCTGGCAATCGCTGTTTGCTCGGTCGGGCCGGATTCCGACACCACCCGCAGCACCCGCCATTTCTGTTCGCTGATCCCGCTGACGCCCAGCATCTCGCGAAACGGCTCCATCACCGTTTCGCGCGCGCGCAGAAGGGCGATGGGCAACGACCGGGCGGTCTGGGTCAGCTTTGAAATATCGTCCGTCATCGATGTCATCCGGCCTAGGAATTTAATTGACATGTTAAGTAATTTGCTTAACATGTCAATTAAATAGAGCATGTAGCGGGGGGCTATGCCACATTTTCAGATCGATTATTCGCCCAATCTTGAGGCGCGGCTTGATGTTGCAGCGCTTTGCCGGGCTGTCGCGCAATGCGCTGCGGATACCGGTGTGTTCCCCGTTGCGGGCATCCGTGTGCGCGCCACTGCCTGCACCCATGTGGTGATCGCTGACGGCAACCCGGATCATGCGTTCCTTGATCTGTCGGTCCGATTGCGGACAGGGCGCACGGACGCTGTCAAACAGGCGGCAACCGCAGCGATTTTCCAAACACTCGAAACATTCTGCGCGCCAGTCATGCAAAGCACATCCTTGATGCTGTCAATGGAGATGCGCGACATCGACCCCGCGCTAAGCCCCAAATCCAGTTCAATCCGCCAATATCTGTCAAAGGATTTACGATGACCGATCTGACCACCCATCTTGCCGCGCTTGAAACCCATCTAGCGCGATACCGCGAGAAAGGTATTTTGAACCTGATCAACGGTCAAAATATTGCAGGTCTGGAAAGTTTTGAAACAAGGTCGCCCGTCGACGAAAGCCTGATTTGCACCGTTGCAAAGGGCACTGCGGGTGACATCGACGCGGCTGCCAAAGCGGCCAAGGCGGCGTTTCCCGCATGGGCGGCGCTGGACGGGGCCGCGCGCAAGAAGATCTTGCACAAGATCGCCGACGGGATCGTCGCACGGGCGGATGAAATTGCGCTTTGCGAATGTTGGGATACGGGCCAAGCGTTCCGGTTCATGTCCAAGGCCGCCCTGCGCGGGGCCGAGAATTTTCGCTATTATGCCGATATGGCTCCGATGGCGCGGGACGGTCAATCGCTACCCACCAACAGCCATATGAACGTAACCAGCCGCAGCCCGATCGGCCCAGTCGGTGTCATCACGCCGTGGAACACGCCGTTCATGCTGTCCACCTGGAAGATCGCGCCTGCCTTGGCCGCGGGCTGTACCATCGTGCACAAGCCCGCCGAATTCAGCCCTTTGACCGCCCGCATTCTGGCAGAAATTGCCCACGAGGCAGGGCTACCTGCTGGCGTTTGGAATTTGGTGAACGGCATGGGCGAAGACGTAGGGCGCGCGTTGACGGAACACCCTGATATCAAGGCTATTGCCTTTGTGGGAGAGTCAAAAACCGGATCGATGATCATGAAACAGGGGGCCGATACCCTGAAACGCTGCCATTTTGAACTGGGCGGCAAGAACCCTGTCGTGGTGTTCGACGATGCGGATCTTGACCGCGCGTTGGATGCGACGATCTTTATGATCTATTCGTTGAATGGCGAACGCTGCACGTCCTCCAGCCGCTTGCTGGTGCAAAACACAATCGCCGATGATTTCGAGGCGCGCCTGATCGAGCGTGTGAACAACATCCGTGTCGGCCATCCGCTGGACCCCGCCACCGAAGTCGGCCCGCTGATCCACAAGGTGCATTTCGACAAGGTGTGTAGCTATTTCGACATCGCGCGCGCAGACGGTGCCACCGTGGCCGCAGGGGGTAACGCGCCAGCGGGCAAAGGCTGGTTCGTGAAGCCCACGCTGTTCACCCATGCAACGCCCGACATGCGGATATCTCTGGAGGAGATTTTTGGCCCTGTCCTCACCTCGATCCGGTTCAAAGACGAAGACGAGGCCCTGCAAATCGCCAATGATGTCGATTACGGTCTGACCGGCTATGTCTGGACCAACGACGTCACCCGCGCCTTGCGGTTTTCAGAGGCGCTTGAGGCGGGGATGATCTGGGTGAATTCCGAAAACGTGCGCCACTTGCCGACGCCGTTTGGTGGCACCAAAGCCAGCGGGATCGGCCGTGACGGCGGGCAATGGTCGTTCGATTTCTATATGGAGCAGAAAAACGTCGCCTTTGCCCTTGGCCAGCACAAAATCTCCCGTCTGGGTGCCTGAAAGGACAAGTCATGCCAATTCCCGCCGCCAACCTGAACCCGCCCTTTAACATTGTCCGCCTTAGCCACGTTGAACTGCGCGTGACCGATCTGGCGTGGAGCCGCACGTTTTACGTCGACACCCTGGGCCTGCAAGTCACCCACGAGGACGCCACCCACATCTATCTGCGCGCCATGGAGGAACGCGGCCACCACTGTGTGATCTTGGAAAAAGCCGATGCCGGATCGGTGGGCGTGCTGGGGTTCAAGGTCTGGAGCGAGGATGATCTGGATCGCGCCGAGGCATGGTTCAAATCCCGCGATCTGCCAACCGCATGGATCCAGCGCCCCTTTATGGGCCGCGTGTTGTCGACCCGTGATCCTATGGGCATTCCGTTAGAATTTTACGCGCAGATGGATCGGTTGCCGTCGATCCACCAAAAATACAAGCTGTACCAAGGGGTTAAGCCTCTTCGCATCGACCATTTCAACATGTTCAGCCCAAACGTCGACGCATCGGTACAGTTCTATGGCGACATGGGGTTTCGCGTCACAGAATACACCGCAGACGAGGAAACCGGCCGCACATGGGCCGCGTGGATGCAGCGTAAGGGCGGCGTGCATGATGTGGCGTTTACCAACGGCACCGGCCCGCGCCTGCATCACCTTGCGTTCTGGGTGCCGACGCCTCTGAACATCATTGACCTGCTCGATCTGATGAGCACGACAGGCTATGTGACTAACATCGAACGCGGGCCGGGGCGGCACGGTATTTCTAACGCGTTCTTCCTGTATATCCGCGATCAGGATGGGCACCGGACCGAAATTTACTGCTCGGACTATCAAACAATCGACCCCGATATGGAGCCGATCAAATGGGATCTGAAAGACCCGCAGCGCCAAACCTTGTGGGGCGCTGCAGCACCGCGTAGCTGGTTTGAACTGGGATCAACTTTTGAAGGGACAGACATCATGGAAAGCGACCTGAACGCCCAACCGATTGTTGCGCCATGAATTGGGATGAATACACGCTTTGGGCCAAGCGCATCGCCGATTGGGGTTCTGACTATCACAAGACCTTGGCCGATCGTCCGGTACGTGCCCAAACAGCACCCGGAGAGATCACCGCACAACTGCCCCAATCCCCGCCCGAGGGGGCCGAAGGCATGGATGCCATCATGGGCGATTTTGAGCACATCGTGATGCCCGGCATGACCCATTGGCAGCATCCGCGCTTCTTTGCCTATTTCGCGGCCAACGCCGCACCGCCGTCGATGCTGGCCGAAATGTTGGTGAATACGGTGGCGGCGCAATGCATGCTTTGGCAGACCTCGCCTGCGGCCACCGAAATGGAAGGCGTGATGGTCGATTGGCTGCGTCAGGCCATGGGGCTGCCTGAAGGGTTCTCAGGGGTCATCCAAGACAGTGCATCGTCGGCGACGCTGTCTGCTGTGCTGACCATGCGCGAACGCGCGACGGCGTGGCGCGGCAACCGCGAGGGGTTAAACGGGCAGGGGCGCTTGCGCATCTATTGTTCAACGCATGTGCATTCCTCGATTGATCGCGCGTGTTGGGTGGCGGGCATCGGGCAGGACAATCTGGTCAAGATCGGCACGCGCAGCGACGGCCATTTTGCGATGGATACCGATGAACTGGCCGCCCGGATCGCCAAGGACCGCGCGGCAGGGTATATGCCCGCCGGGATCATAGCGATAACAGGGGGCACCGGCATTGGGGCCTCTGATGATCTGGTGCCGGTGCTCAAGATTGCCGCACAGGAAGGGCTTTATACCCATCTGGATGCCGCTTGGGCCGGATCGGCGATGATCTGTCCCGAGTTCCGGGCGCAGTTCTGGGGCGGGGTCGAAGGTTTTGACAGCATCGTGTTCAACCCGCACAAATGGCTGGGCGCGCAGTTTGATTGTTCGATCCAGTTCCTGAAGAACCCGCAAGAGCAGATCAACACACTGAAAATCGAACCTGAGTACCTGAAAACCTCGGGCGCGGAGGTGACGAATTATTCCGAATGGACGATCCCGTTGGGGCGTCGGTTCAGGGCGCTGAAGCTGTGGTTCCTGATCCGCAGCTATGGGTTGGAAGGGTTGCGCACGCGCATCCGCAACCATGTGCTTTGGGCGCACGAACTGTGCGAGGTGATCCGCGCCATGCCCGGTTTCGAAATCGTGACAGAGCCGATCCTGAGCCTGTTTTCGTTCCGCTGTGCCGGTGACGATGCCATGCAGCAAAGGTTGGTTGACGCGATCAACGACGACGGGCGCATCTATATCACGCAAGGCATGCACGAGGGGGCCAAGGTCATACGCTTTCAAGTGGGACAGTTTGATACGACACGCGATCATGTGATGATGGCGGCGCAGGTGATCGACGAAATACGGGGGACCCTTACATGAGGTTTGCAACCTTCACAGCGGACGGTCGGCAGCACTACGGTGCCGTCGCCGACGGTGGTATGATTGGGCTGTCAGATGATTTTCCACAGTGGAAGACATTACGAGATGTTATTGAGAACGATGGGTTTTCAACGCTTGAAGATGCAGCGAAGGGTCGGGCGCTTAGCCATCCCGACGGATGTTTTCGCTGGGATATCCCCGTGCCTAACCCCGAAAAAATCATCTGCGTCGGGGTGAATTTTCCTGATCGCAATGCCGAATATAAAGACGGACAGGACGCGCCGCCGAACATGTCCTTGTTCATCCGGTTTCCAAGGTCCTTTGTCGGCCACGAGACCCCTTTGACACGGCCCCCCGAGACGCCTCAGCTGGACTATGAGGGCGAGATCGCGATCGTGATCGGCAAAGGCGGGCGGCGCATCGCGCAAGCTGATGCGTTGGATCATATAGCGGCCCTAACCCTATGTAACGAAGGTACTTTACGTGATTGGGTCCGGCACGCAAAATTCAACGTTACACAAGGAAAGAATTGGGATGGATCAGGGGCAATGGGGCCTTGGCTGGTGCCGTTTACCAACCCTGATCAGATCGTTGATGTCGGTCTTGAGGCGCGGGTTAACGGTGACGTTCGGCAAAAGGACCGCACGGGCCGGATGCTGTTCCCGGTTGCGCGCCAGATCGCGTATATCTCGACCTTCACGACGCTGGTGCCGGGCGATATCATCGTGACGGGCACGCCCACAGGCGCGGGCGCACGGTTCGATCCGCCAATCTGGCTGGTCCCGGGCGACGTGGTCGAAGTCGAGGCCCAAGGTATCGGTATCTTGCGCAACGGAGTGATCGACGAATGACGCCTGACCAGATCACAGCCGCCGCCGATATGTTGTTTCAAGCCGAAATCTCGGGCCAGCAATGCGGTCTGCTAAGCCTCGCTTTTCCCGACATAACCCTTGATGATGCCTATGCCGTGCAGGCTGCGTTGGTGGCACAGAAACGTGCTGCGGGTGCTAAAATTATTGGCTGGAAGATAGGTCTAACCAGCCGCGCAATGCAACAAGCGTTGAACATCACCACGCCTGACAGCGGTGTTCTGTTGGATGATATGCTGTTTCAAACGGGCGACACTGTGCCCAAGGGCCGGTTCATCCAGCCCCGGATCGAGGCCGAGATTGCATTCGTGATGAAATCGGACCTTTCGGGCGCGGATGTCACCCGTGACGGCGTGATTGCCGCGACAGATTATGTCGCACCGTCGCTCGAGATTCTTGATACCCGCGTGCTGCGTGCTGATCCGGCGACTGGTACGGCGCGGGTGATCTTTGACACTGTGGCCGATAATGCCGCAAATGCAGGCATAGTTCTGGGGCGCGAGCGTCATGCGATAGACGCGCATGACCTTCGGTGGATCGGTGCCGTGGTCAAGCGCGACGGTGTGGTCGAGGAAACAGGCCTTGGCGCAGGTGTGCTGGATGATCCGGTGATGGGAATTGTCTGGCTGGTTCAACGGCTTGCAGCCTATGGGATGGGGCTGGCCGCAGGCGACGTCGTTCTTTCAGGATCGTTTATCCGACCGATAGAAGCCACGCCCGGCAGCGTTTTTGACGCCGATTTTGGCGCGTTCGGCAAGGTCTTGTTGACCTTTGCCCCAGCCACACCATCGGGCTTGCCTGAAATATAGGCAGGTGGCGCTGTGATCGAAATCCAAATGCAGTGGCTGCGGGGTGACTTGACCATTTGGTAAAAGAACACTTGACCGGTCCCCCGAATACAAAGCACGATCTGCCTAAATAAACACCACAGGGGGTCACTTTGATGAAAAAAACACACAGTTCACTGAGCCGGCGCGGCTTTATGGCGACCACGGCAGCCACGGCTTTGGTTGCGGCAACGCTTGGCACGCCTGCGTTAGCTGCGGATCCGGTCAAGGTTGCGGGCATCTATACCGTGCCCGTTGAACAGCAATGGGTCAGCCGCATTCACAAGGCGGCGATGGCGGCCCAAGAACGCGGCGATATCGAATATGTCTATTCGGAAAACGTCAGCAATACTGATTATGCTCGCGTGATGCGCGAATACGCCGAGGCCGGCAATACGCTAATCATTGGCGAAGTTTTCGGCGCAGAGCAAGAGGCACGCGAGGTCGCAGCGGACTATCCCGAGATTGCGTTCCTCATGGGGTCCAGCTTCAAAGAAGATGCAGCGCTATCGAATTTTGCAGTCTTTGATAATTACATTCAAGACGCCTCTTATCTATCTGGTATCATTGCAGGTTCCATGTCCGAGACCGGAAATATCGGCATGGTCGGGGGTTTTCCAATTCCCGAAGTTAACCGCCTGATGCATGCCTTTATGGCCGGTGCCAAGGAAATGAACCCGGACATCAAATTTCAGGTCAGTTTTATCGGGTCGTGGTTTGATCCACCCAAAGCCAAGGAAACCGCCTTTGCGATGATCGAAAACGGGGCGGATATGCTGTATGCAGAACGCTTTGGCGTATCGGATGCGGCCAAGGAAAAAGGCGTGCTGGCGATTGGGAATGTGATCGACACCCAAGCCGAATACCCCGAAACCGTGGTTGCGTCGGCCATCTGGAACTTTGAACCAACCTTGGACAAAGCGATTGCAGAGGTGCAGGCAGGGACCTTCAGCGCTGCGGACTATGGCATGTATTCGTTTATGAAAGAGGGCGGCACCGTCCTGGCCCCCTTGGGCACGTTCGAAGGCAAGGTGCCCGAAGCAGCGCTTGAGCTTGTGAAAAAGCGCGAGGCCGAGATCATGTCAGGCGATTTCGTGGTAGAGATCAACGATTCCGAACCCACATCGTCCTAAATCATGAATGGCACCAGAGAGGTCGTTCTAAGCCTTGACGCCATCACCAAACGCTTTGGCAAGCTGGTCGCGAATGACGCGATCAGCTTGTCCTTGCGCCGTGGAGAGGTCGTGGCGTTGCTGGGTGAAAACGGCGCAGGAAAAACGACGCTGATGAATATCCTGTTCGGCGGCTATACTGCTGACAGCGGATCGGTTCAGGTGTTCGGCCAAACCCTGCCGCCGGGCAATTCGCGCGCTGCATTGGATGCGGGTGTCGGAATGGTGCATCAGCATTTCACATTGGCCGACAATCTGACGGTGCTGGAAAATATCGCGCTTGGCGTGCAGTCACTGAAAAATGTACGTTTAAGAAAGTCAGAAATATACAATAAAATCAGATCACTGTCAGATGAATTTAATCTGAAGGTTGACCCCTCGGCACGGGTCGGCAGCCTGACCGTCGGGGAACGTCAGCGGGTAGAGATCCTCAAGGCGCTGTACCGTGATGTGAAGATCCTGATCCTTGATGAACCCACGGCGGTTTTGACACCCCAAGAAGCAGACGATCTGTTTGCCACCTTGCGTCTGGCGATTGCGAACGGGTTATCGATCATCTTTATTTCTCATAAGTTACATGAGGTTATGGCGATCTCCGATCGTGTCGCCGTGCTGCGCCACGGCAAGCTGGTGGCGGAAACCAAAACGGCCGATACGGATAAGAATGCGCTGTCATCATTGATGATGGGTACAGCAGCCAAAGCGCCTGATATTGCTGTGTCAAACCCCGGCAAGCCTTTGCTTTCGTTTAAAAATGTTAGCACACCTTCGATCGCTAATATGCCCGGACTAAAGTCCGTCTCGCTTGAGTTGAAAGCGGGACAAATCGTCGGGCTGGCGGGTGTGTCTGGCAACGGGCAAGCGGCGCTGGCCGATGTGGTGGGCGGGATGCGTATGCCGTCGCAAGGGGTGTTGGTGCTAGGCGACATCCCCTTGAAACAGTGGTCGCCAAGGATCGCTGTGCAAAACGGCATCGCCCGCATTCCCGAAGATCGTCACAAGACCGGTACCATCGGCGATTTTGACCTGACCGAAAATACCATCCTTGAGGGGTATTCAAATGCGCCATTCAGCAAGGGGGGCTGGATGTCTTGGTCAAAGGCAAGGGCGTTTGCCACTGATATCATTCAAAAATATGATGTGCGCTGTCCGGGGCCCGACACTCGGATCAGGGTGCTGTCGGGGGGGAATATGCAGAAACTGATCCTTGGGCGTGTGCTTGAGGCTGATCCCCAGATTGTGCTGGCCAATCAGCCTGTGCGCGGTCTTGATATCGGGGCGGTGCACTATGTGCATAGTCAGCTTTTGGCGGCGCGCGATCGCGGGGCTGCTGTCTTGTTGATCTCGGAGGATCTGGACGAAATCATGGGGTTATCAGATGTTATTCACGTCATTTCCGGCGGGCGTTTGTCGCCGCCCTTTGCCCGTGGCACCATGACCCCGTCGGAACTGGGCATCTGGATGGCGGGTCAGGGATTTGATGCGCAGGTTGCCCATGCGTCTTGAACCCATCGCCAACCCGTCTTTGGCGCGCAGCATCACACCGCCTGTGATTGCAATTATTGCGACCGTAATGATTGCGTCCCTGCTGGCGATGATCGCGGGGGCGAACCCGTTTTCGGTGCTCGGGCTGATCCTGAAAGGCGCGTTCGGATCACAGTTTGCGCTGCTTGAAACCTT
>NZ_JBFEKM010000004.1:0-54029 GCF_041552635.1 Sulfitobacter sp. | reverse complement strand
GCGGGGAGCGCCTCGCTCAGCGCTTCGGGGTTGTCCGATCCGAAGGGCGCGCTGTCGATCACCAGATGGTGGTGGCCTGTCAGGTCCTTTTCGACACCGGCGGGGGCCACGCCCATGCCCCGCAGCCCGAATTGCACGGTGACCGGCGACGATACGGTCGCCCCGTCCGCCGGAGCGATAATATATTGCACCGCGTCAGGGTTCGACGGCGTCGGGCCACCCGCGTAAACCGGCAAAGCAAGGGATGTCAAAAGAGCAGCAGTTGTTAACAGATGTTTCATTGTGATCCTCCTTCAAGAGACACTTGATGATAGCACAGTTTTACAGTCTTCAAGCGGCCTTGCTATTCTGTGCGCCCATTCGCGCAGCGCTTGCGCATCAGTGGCAGTCTGTCAGAATACGCGACGTGCCAGTTCTTGATCCGGATCCCCCTCATGCCGATTTGCGTTTTTGATATTTATGCCGATGGGACGACCTCGGTTCCAACCGACATCAATCTGACGGGTCCGGGGGCGTACCGTTGGTGGCATTTCGACCTGACGGACGAGATGCTGGAACCATGGGTGCGTAAACACCTGCATGAAATTCCTGCCGGATCGCTGATCCAGAAACAAACCCGCCCGCGCTGTGACAAATTTTCAGGCGGGCTGATCCTGAACCTACGCGGGATTAATATGAACGTGGGCCAAGACGCGGATGAAATGGTGTCGGTGCGGATGTTTGTTGAAAACGATCTGCTGATCACCGTGCGCCGCAAAAAGGTATTTGCAATCGACGCGATCCGCCAATTGGCCGAAGCGCAAAATGCCCCCCCCAGCCCTGCCGAGTTCCTTGAGGATCTGGTAAGCCGTTTGACCCTGAGGGTGCAGGAACATGTCGCGAGCATTGATGAGCAGGCCGAATTCTTTGAGATTGATCTAGAGGACAAAGAAACCCCGATGCCGCATGAACTGCCCGAAATCCGGCGCAGTGTGATCCGGCTGCGGCGCTATCTTGATCCGCAACGCGCCGCCCTTAGTAAACTTGCCGCATTGGATATGCCGCTGATCCCACCAGAAAGCCAGCTTGAGCTGCACGAACAGGCCAACAGCGCACTGATCGCGGTCGAGGAGCTGGACGAACTGCGCGAGCGTCTTGTGTCGGTGCAAGAAGAACATGACGCCAATGTCGCGCAACGACAGGCGCGCCACGGCTATGTCCTGTCTGTCGCGGCGGCAATTTTCCTGCCGCTTGGGTTTATCACCGGATTGTTTGGCGTGAATGTCGGCGGGATGCCGGGTACCGACCACCCTTGGGCTTTTGCATTGCTGTGTCTGGGGATGACCGCCCTGGCTGTGCTGATGTTTGCGGTGCTCAGATGGGTGCGCTGGATCTAAAAGGCTGCGATTCTTGATACTGTTTCAATGTTTCTCTGCCGCGAACGATCCATGCAATGACCTTGGGACTGTCCCACCTCTGCCGTGATCCTGCCTGAATTGGCCCCCATACCAATCGTCGAAGCAGATGATTGAAAAGGGGATGGCAATGGACCGCCTAACAGAAATGGAAGCATTCGCCACCGTCGTGGATCAGGGTGGTTTTACCGATGCCGCCAAAAAGATGGGCATCTCGAAGTCCGCCGTATCAAAACACGTGTCGTCGCTCGAGGCGCGCCTTGGGGCCCGCCTGTTGAACCGGACGACCCGCCGGGTCAGCCCGACAGAAATCGGCCTTGCCTATTATGACCGCGCCCGCCGTGTGTTGAATGATGCCGGTGAAGCCGACGCACTGGTCACGTCGATGCAATCTGCCCCGTCCGGTTTGCTGCGCATCTCGGTTGCAACGGATTTCGGGGTTAATCATCTGTCCCCCGCCTTGTCCGGCTTTCTGGAAGAATTCCCCGACATCACTGTGAATATGGTGCTGAACAACCGCTATGTCGAACTGATCAGCGAAGGCTTTGATATGGCCGTCCGCATTGGAGAGTTGGAAGACAGCACCCTGCGGGCCCGCAAGCTGACCGAAACCACAAAACGCATGATCGCCAGCCCCGGATATTTTGAGAAATACGGTCGGCCTGAAAAGATCGACGATCTGAATGACCACAAACTGCTGCATTACTCGAACCAATCCAGCGGTAACATGTGGAAACTGACGTCGCCCTCGGGTGAAAAGCGTCAGGTACGCACGGCAGGCTGGCTGTCAGTCAATGACGGGCAATCCTTGCTGAACGCCGCTGTCTCGGGTCTTGGCATCGCCTACCTGCCCAGCTTTCTCTATGCCGACGCAATGGAGAAAGGCTTGGTCGAAGACGCCATCCCCGATCTGCCGCTCGAAACCCAAGGGATTTACGCAGTTTACCCTCCAGGCCGCTTTACGCAGCCAAAAGTACGCGCCTTTATTGATTTCCTGGTCCATGCCTTTGCCGACAAAGGCCCGATCGACTGGTAACCCCTGAATACTGCCTCACCTACCCTCGGTGAACTGGATCGAACGCTTTCGATCTCCCCCGCGACCTGCACAGGTGGTGGGGGCTTCTTTTTTTGAGCGGCGAGACCATAGATATCAGGCTTTGGCAAGGCGGCAGGGCCGCAACCAAGGACGCAAGCTTGGACCGCTACTCCGGAACCGGCAGCAGAACCGCTTCGACACGGCGGTTGGTCTCGCGGCCTTGGGCCGTGAGGTTGCTGGCAATCGGGGATAGATAGCCCATGCCTTGCGCGTCAAGCCGGTTCGCGTCGACACCGTAGGCGTCGATCAGGCGTTGCCGCACAGATGCTGCGCGGTTGCGCGACAAGGCGATATTATCGTCTAAACCACCGACCGTATCCGTATGCCCCACAAGAACAACGCGCAAATCCGGTTCACGCGCCAGAAACGCCGCGAGGCTGTCCAACGCGGGAAAGGTTGCCGTGCCTAAGCCGGCTGTACCTGTTTCAAAATCAAGCGACGACAGCACCACATGGCCGGTATTCATCAATGTCGCGGCAAATGCGTCAGTCTGCGCGGGTTCAGAAGCCTGTGGTTCTACAGCCCCGTCGGGCGGCATTGCATCCTGACCCAAGGATTGTGCCTGAATGATCTGCACATAGGCTGATGTCGCCGCCGTGCTGGCCAAAATCGTTACCACATGTTCGGGGGCCTCAACCGGTCCCAGCACCGCTGTGACAAATTGATAGTTTCGAATGTTCACATACATGTTCGGGGCCGGCAGTACCTCGGTTGCAAAGCGGAAATCAAAGCCGCCACAGGCTGGCGCATTGCAATCCAAAACGATGGTGTATCCCGCCGCCTCAAGCTGGGTGCGCAGCGGGCGCACCACCTGAAGGGGCGTCACCCCGGGGGCATCCAGCCGCCACACCGCACGATCGACGCTGCCCTCGATGGGGATGGTTTCCACCGTATCAGCGGCAAACACCCCGACAGGTGCGGCATAGCTGTCGGGGCCGGTGTTGCGTTCAACCGTTTGCCGCGCAGAGGGTGGCAAGGACAGATCAACCGCCCCGGCGGCCCCGGCGCAGACCAGCCAGAAGAACCCCGCGCGCCAGATCATCTGGCTTGTGCGTGATAGCCGTCGTTGGGCTTCATGTTGGTGGCGCTTGCCACGCGATTGGTCATGTTAAAGAACGCCGCAACCGATGCGATGTCGAAAATATCGCGGTCCGTGAACCCGACATCACGCAATGCCTGACGGTCGGCTTCGGTGGTTTTGGCGCTGGCAACTGTCAGGTTTTCGGAAAATTGCAGCATCGCGGTTTGCCGCGCATCCAGATCGGCCACGCGCCAGTTCATCACCATCTGTTCGCCCAAAATCGGATTACCCGAAAGCTGCCGCACTGCCGCGCCATGCGCCGTCAGGCAATAATAGCATTTGTTGATCGACGACACGACAACCGCGATCATCTCGCGCTCGAGCTTGGACAGGTTGGACGCGCCCAGCATCAGATCATTGTACATCGCGGTAAAGCCGTTCAGCTTGTCGATATCGAACGCATAGGCCTGCAAGACATTCGGGATCATCCCCAGCTTGTCCTGACAGACGTCAAAATATTTCTGCGTCGCTTCGGGCAGCGGGTCGACCATTGGCAGGTCAAGGGAAGTTGGGGCGTCGTTGGCCATCTTAAGGGTCCTTTTATTCAGGCGATTGGCGGTAATGATAGCCGCCGACATGGGCAAAGCCCAGCCCCTCATAAAGCCGGTTCGCAGGCTCGTTCGCCTTTGTGCAAAGAACAGCGATATGGGTCGCGCCATGGGCCTGCGCCCATAGGGCCGCGCGGCGCATCATCCATTTTCCGACACCCATGCCGCGCTGGTGCTCCAACACTTCGACCGCATGAACCATGCAGATACCGTCATGGATCGCCGCAAACGCCACACCGCCGGGTTTTTCATTCCAACGTGACAGGATCGCGGTTTTCTGCGCGGCGCGGTGCATCACCTTGATGCGGTCAGGACCGATACCACCTTGCGCCCAAACATCCAGCATTATGGCAAGCGGCTCCCAAATCTCGAATGCCGTGACGGGGGGGATCGGCACATCGGTCAGTTGATCGACAGGCAGTACATACAAGTTCACCGGATCGACAACGCTATACCCACGATCCGCCAGCGCTTGATCCAACGCATCGTCACCGTCGCGCAGCATAAACAGCGGGGTCTGCCCCATGGCGCGCATTTCTGCCTCGGCCACAGCGATATCCGCATCAGGTGCCGCGAGCGACGCTGCCGAGACACGTTTGCCGCCGCCCTGCCCATCGCGCAAGGTCCACCCCTGTTGCGTCCAGCGCCGCGCGGCGGGCCATGTCTGGTCAATTGCTTCGTAAAGGCGGGGCAGGTCGGGGGTCACTGGAATGCCTTTTCTATCTTCTGGGCCGCGACATCAATTTCGGTCTGCTCATTGCCGCGGATCACAATATGCGCGCCGTATTTCCCGTCTTTCTGGAACGGATAGGATCCGATTGACAGGGCGGGGTGATCCTTGGCCACCTGCCCCAACGGGCCTGCGATATCGCCTTCGCCGCGTTCAATCCGCAAGGTGGCGCTGATCAGCGGTGCGCCCCCTGTCAGGGTGGGCAGAACGCTGGCGACCATCGCTTCGAACACCGCTGGTACACCCGCCATGACGTGAACGTTCTCAAGCTTGAAACCGGGGGCTGCCGACACCGGATTATCAATCAGCGCCGCATCTTCGGGGATGCGGGCCATGCGCAGGCGCGCTTCGTTCAGTTCGGTCTTGGACTTGGCATAATGCGCGGCCAGAATGGCACGCGCATCGTCGCGCACGTCGATAGATTTGTTGAACGCAGCCGCAATGCAATCGGCGGTGATATCGTCATGGGTTGGCCCGATTCCACCGCTGGTAAAGACGCTGTCATATGCCCGGGAAAGCGACTGAACCGCGGCGATGATGGTGCCGTGTTCATCGCCGACCACGCGGACTTCTTTCAGGTCGATACCCACGCTGGTCAATTGGCCCGCAAGATGGTGCATGTTGCTGTCGCGCGTGCGCCCGGACAGGATTTCATCGCCGATCACGATCATTGCGGCTGTGGGGTTTGTCATTGGCCTGTCTCCTTGAGGGCAGTTTGATTGAGGTATAGGTCACACCCCATGCGCTTTCAAACTGAACTTGTCCCCGCCCGCCTGATCCGCCGCTACAAACGGTTTCTGGCGGATTGCACGCTGGACGATGGCCGCGAGGTGACAGCCCATTGCGCCAACCCCGGATCCATGATGGGTCTGGCTGAACCGGGCATGAAGATCTGGCTGGAACCCAATGACGACCCCAAACGCAAGCTGAACTATGGCTGGCGGCTGGTTGACCACGAAAACGGGCATTTCACCGGCGTCGATACCGCCCTGCCCAACCGTGCGGTCAAAGCCGCACTTGAAGGCCGCGAGGTCCACGCGCTGACAGATTACGGCACCGTGCGGCCCGAAGTGAAATACGGTGAAAACTCGCGGATCGATTTCTTGCTGACCGAACCCGGCCTGCCCGATGCCTATGTCGAAGTGAAATCAGCCACCCTGTCGCGCCGCCCAGGTCTGGTGGAATTCCCCGACAGCGTCACCGCACGCGGGGCCAAACATCTGGGCGAACTGGCGCAAATGGCGCGCAACGGGCACCGCGCCGTCCTGCTGTATCTCGTGCAGCGCACCGATTGCACCGCGTTTGCGGTGGCAGCCGATCTTGACCCGACCTATGCGACAGCCTTTGCAGATGCGCGTGCGGCGGGTCTGGAAACCTTGGTCATCGGTACCCATATCACGCCCCAAGGGGTTACCTTGGCCAACAGCATGCCACTAATCGGCCAAGCTGCACTGGCCCTTAGGACCAACCCGCGCTAGACAGAGAAAAAACCATGACGGAGATACCGGTGATGAATGAACACCGAGGACGCCAGACCAAAGATGGCATTCGCATTTACGACCCATCTGATTTTGCCGGCATGCATGCCGCAGGCAAGCTTGCTGCGCAGATCCTTGATGATATCGCCGCACATGTTTTTGTCGGTCAAACGACGGGGGCCATCGACGGCCTGATTACCCAGATGGTCGAAGACGCAGGTGCCAAATCAGCGACGATCGGGTACAAAGGTTATCAGCACGCCAGCTGTATTTCGATCAACCATGTGGTCTGCCACGGCATCCCCAGCGATAAGAAACTGAAAGACGGCGACATCCTGAACATCGATGTCACGGTGATTGTGGACGGCTGGTTTGGCGATACATCACGCATGTATGTCGCTGGAAAATTGCCGCGCAAGGCCGAACGCCTGATCGACATCACTCATGACGCATTGATGCTGGGGATCGAGGCCGTGAAGCCCGGCAACACCTTTGGCGACATCGGCCACGCGATCCAAAGCTTTGTTGAAGGTCACCGGATGAGCGTCGTCACCGATTTCTGTGGTCACGGGCTGGGCCGCGTATTCCACGCGCCGCCAAATGTGCTGCACTATGGCCGTCCCGGCACAGGTGCCGTTCTGGAACCGGGCATGTTTTTTACCATCGAACCGATGGTCAATCTGGGCCGCGCTGAAACCAAGGTGCTTGCAGATGACTGGACGGCCGTGACCCGCGACAAATCGCTATCCGCGCAGTTTGAACATTCCATCGGCGTGACCGAAACAGGGTTTGAAATCTTCACGCTTTCGCCCGCAGGCACGTTCCACCCGACCTATTCCAAGGACTAGGCTTTGCGTTTGGCCATCTTAAGTTCAACCACCGCCCAGACCACGCTGCCTGCATAGGCAAAGCAGCACAGCACCAGCGTGGCCCAGGGAAAGCTGACCAGACAGGCCACAAAGCCGGTGAAGAAGATCAGGAAATAGGTCACGTTGCTGCGTGAAAAGCTGACGGATTTGAACGACCACGTGGGAATTCGGCTGACCATAACCCAGCCGACCAGCACGATGTAAAGGCACGCCAAGAAATCAGGCATCGCAACATTGGCACCAAACGCATAGGGCAAATAGATCGGCAGCATCACCAGCATCGCACCGGCAGGCGATGGCACACCGGTAAAATAGCCGCCATCGTCCAGTGTTGTCTTGGTGCGCGAATCCACGTTGAACCGGGCCAGACGCATGACGCAGCAGATCGCGAATACCAGCACGGCCAACCAGCCCGCGCGGTAGAAGTCCTGCAACCCCCAGAAATAGACCACCAGCGGTGGGGCGACGCCAAAGTTGACGAAATCAGCAAGGCTATCCAGTTCGGCACCAATCTTGCTGTCGCTGCCCAGATAGCGCGCGGCGCGCCCGTCCATGCCGTCCAGAATACTGGCCAGCGTAATCAAGAAAACCGCGAGCGCAAAATTTCCTTCGGCAGCAAAGCGGATCGCGGAAATCCCCGCACAAATCGCCGCAATGGTCAGCATGTTGGGGATCAACTGCATCAGCGAAAATTCGACCTTGGTCTTTTCGACCGGTGCTGGGGTTTGGTCTGCCATTTACGACAGCTCTGCCAGAACGGTTTCGCCGGCGACCATGGTCTGGCCGATGCTGACGCGCGGGGTCACACCTTCGGGCAGATATACGTCAACGCGCGACCCGAACCGGATCAGGCCAAAGCGCTGGCCAGCTTGGGTCATCGCCCCTGCGCGCGTGAAACATACGATGCGCCGCGCAACAAGGCCGGCAATCTGCACCACGGCAATATCACGCCCGTCGTCCATCTGGATGCGCAGGCTGTTGCGTTCATTGTCAACGCTGGCTTTGTCCAACGATGCATTCAGGAACTTGCCGGGCCGGTAAGCAATCGCCGTAATTTCGCCAGCAACGGGGGCACGGTTCACATGGCAGTTGAACACGTTCATGAACACGCTGACGCGGGTCAGCGGCGTATCCGCCATCCCCAGTTCAGCCGGAGGAACGGCAGGTTCGATCAGCGACACGATGCCGTCGGCAGGGCTGATCACCAGATTGTCGCCTTTGGGTGTGACCCGTTCAGGGTCACGGAAAAAGTAATAGCACCAGACCGTGGCACCGACGCCGATCCAGCCCAGAAAATCCGCCAGCAGGAACAAGACCAGTGTGATCGCAGCAAAGATCGCCACAAACTTGCGCCCCTCGGGGTGCATTGGTTTGATAAAGGTACTCGTCATGCTCAGGCTCATGGGGCGTCTTTCTTTAAAATGTTGCTATAGCACATAGGCCGTGTCGTGGCGGAATGCAAAGCCACAACGTCAGGCGTTCACGTTACGCGCAAAAGCGTGATCCATGTATCGCCGTATTTGCGTTTATCAATTCGGGTAAATCCGTCAGGCGGGTCCATTGCGGCGTTTTCCTCCCAAACGATCATCGTGTCGGGGGTCAGCCAACCGCCTGCAAGGGCCTTGGTCAGCGCCAATTGCCCCATTCCTTTGCCATAGGGCGGGTCAACAAAGACCAAATCAAAGGGCGCAGCGATCCAATCCCCCAGCGTGGTGGCATCGCTGCGCATCAGAGTGGTTTCCGCCTCTGCGCGCAGCTTTTTGATATTTTCGTCGATCAGCTTTTGCGCCACGCGCCCGTTTTCGACAAACACCACCTGACGCGCACCGCGCGACAGCGCCTCAAGGCCCAATGCGCCAGTGCCTGCGAACAGGTCCAGAACACGTGCGCCGTTGATGACGTTATGCGACGCCAGCATCGAAAACAGGCTTTCGCGCACGCGGTCGGATGTCGGGCGCAAATGCGCGTCGACATCGCCTTTGCCAACCTCGGCCAAATGCGTGCCGCGTGATTTCCCCGCGATGATCCTCATACTTTCAGCAAAGCCTTGAGGTCCGTTTCAGGGTTCTCGATCAATTCGGGCGCAGGGGATTTCCCCGCCTCGATCAGGCGCCGCCCGATCATGAAGCCGCGCGGATCATTCATGGCATCTACGGCCAACAGTTCGGCCCCTTTGTAGTACCAAAAGGCGATGGACGTATCATCGGTCCGGCGGGTGATGACGCGGTCATAGCCGGTGTTCAAACCAGCAATCTGCAATTTCACATCATACTGATCCGACCAGAACCACGGCTTGGCGGCATATGATTTATTTGCGCCCATGATATTTTCCGCGACACATTCGGCCTGATCAATCGCGTTTGGCACTGATTCCAACCGAATGCGCGTGTCGCGGTATGGGAACGACGTGCAGTCGCCCGCAGCCCAGACATGCGGCGCTGATGTCCGGCCATGGCTGTCAGTCTTGATGCCATTGTCGATCTCTATTCCCGCCGCTTGGGCAAGGTCGGTGGCAGGGCCGATACCCACACCGACGATGACAAAATCAACAGGCAGCTCTGACCCGTCCGAAAGGCGCGCGGCGGTGACATGGGTATCGCCGATCAGATGCTCAAGGCCTATGCCTTCGCGGATATCCACCCCGTGCGATTTATGCAGGTCGCGAAAAAAATCCGAGGTTTGCGGGGCGGCAACACGCTGCAAAATACGATCGCCCATCTCGACCAAGGTGACGTTCAACCCCAGCTTGGCCGCGACCGAAGCGGCCTCAAGCCCGATATAGCCCCCGCCGACGATCAGCACCCGCGCGCCCTTGGTAAAGCGTGGGGCCATCGCGTCAACATCGGCCAGATCACGCACCACATGCACACCGCCCAGCGCGCCGCCAATGCTGGCGGGCAAGCGGCGCGGGACCGATCCGGTGGTCAGCACCAGATCGTCATAGGCAATATCGTCGCCGTTCACGCGAATGGTCTGGCTGGCCGTGTCGATGCTGTCGACATGGGTGCCAAGCATCAGATCAATGTCCAACTCGCTATAGAAACTTTCGGGGCGCAGAAACAGCCGCTCAAGGGTCATGTCGCCCAACAGATAGGCCTTGGACAACGGCGGGCGTTGATAGGGCGGCACGGGTTCAGCACCGATCAGTGTCACCTTACCCTCGAAACCCGAATTGCGCAGCTTGGCGACGCAAGACGACCCCGCCTGACCTGCCCCTATCACAACGATATGCCCCATCTGCACCCCTTTTGAAAAAACCGGTTTCCTGCCCGCGACCAAAGACTATATCCATGCAAGAGACAAACGCAATGACATGAAAGGTCACGCAAATGACGATTTCCCAAGGTGATACGCTGCCAGACGCCACGCTGATGCAGATGGGTGCCGATGGCCCTGCGCCAGTGCAAATGGCGGACAAGCTGAAAGGTCGCAAAGTCGTGATCTTTGCCGTGCCCGGCGCGTTTACCCCAACCTGCCATTCCGCGCATGTGCCCAGCTTTATCCGCACCAAAGATCAGTTTGACGCAAAAGGCGTGGACGAAGTCATCTGCGTGTCCGTCAACGACCCTTTCGTGATGCAGGCATGGGGCGACGCGACAGGTGCTTCTGCTGCGGGAATCACCATGCTGGCCGATGGCAACAGTGCATTCACCAAGGCCATCGGCATGGATTTCACCGCTGAACCCGTTGGCCTGATGGCGCGGTCCAAGCGCTATGCGATGCTGGTTGATGACGGCAAGGTCACGCTGTTTCAAGCCGAAGAAAACCCCGGCGTGTGCGACCTGTCCGGCGGCGAGGCGTTGCTCGATAACATGTGATCGGCCTTAGGGTCTGAACGCAAAACGCAGCCTCCGGATACCGGGGGCTGCGTTTTTTGTTTGTCGGGTCGGGTGGGTTTATTTGGTTTCGCCCATCAACCCATCCATCTTGCGCGCGAGCTTGGCGTCCAGCGCGCTTAGCCCGTCCACATCATGGGTCGTCAGCGTGACGATCACCTTGCTATACACGTTTTCCCATTCAGGGTGATGGTTCCACTTCTCGGCCCAGATCGCGGCACGGGTCATCCAGCCGAACGCATCGGCAAAGTCGTTGAATTTGAACGTCTTGATGATCGCATCCCGCCCGTCGACCATTTCCCAGCCTGTTGCAAACAAGGGCGCGAGGACGGTTTTCCGGGTCTCTTCGCTTAATTTTTCGCTCATTGTTGTTCCTCAATATTTGACCGTTTGAAGGGGCCGTAGTCTGTTAGTATCTCGATCTCGTGGTCGACGGCGGCGCGTTCCTGACGCAGAAAATCCTCGACCGCATGTGCAAACCCTTCGTCCCGCATCCAGTGCAGAGACCATGTGGCAGTCGGCAGATAGCCACGCGCCAATTTGTGTTCGCCCTGCGCCCCGGCTTCGACCGTTGCCAGCCCCAGATTGATCGCGATGTCGATGGCACGATAGTAACACAGTTCAAAGTGCAAGAACGGGTGATGTTCCGTGCAACCCCAGTACCGCCCATATAACGCATCGGCCCCGATAAAGTTCAACGCGCCGGCGACCCATCGCCCATCGCGCTGCGCGAGAACCAGCGCCATGTCATCGCGCAGGGTTTCTTGGGCAATGTCAAAGAACTGTCGCGTCAGATAGGGCGTGCCCCATTTGCGCGCGCCGGTGTCTTGGTAAAACTCCCAAAACGCATCCCAATGTTCGGGTTCGATCTGATCGCCGGTGAAGGTTTCAATCGTGCCGCCAAATGCCTGCGCTTGCAGCCGTTCTTTGCGAATATTCTTGCGCTTGCGTGAACTGAGCGTGGCAAGAAAACCGTCGAAATCAGCATAACCGTGGTTTTGCCAGTGAAACTGCTGGCTTTTGCGCGCCATCAGGCCAAGGTCTTGGGCGGCCATCGCCTCGGCCTCGGTGCAGAATGTGATGTGCAGGGACGACAGGCCATTATTGTCGGTCAGTTGCACGGCACCTTGGATCAACGCAGCCATCCCGGCGTCTTCAAACCCCGGACGGGTCAGAAAACGGCGGCCTGTGGCGGGGGTGTGCGGCACCGCGATTTGCAGCTTGGGGTAATAGCGCCCGCCCGCACGTTCCAACGCATGGGCCCAACTGTGGTCAAAGATATATTCCCCCTGACTGTGGGATTTGGCATACATCGGGGCCACGGCAATCACTTGCCCTTCGATCGCTGCAGTCAGGTATTGCGGTTGCCAGCCGGTCCCAGTCCCAACGCTGCCGCTGTCTTCGAGGGCGGACAAAAACCGATAGGTCGTAAAAGGATCATGGGGCCGCCCCCCCGATGCGGTTTCAGGGCAGGCGCAGGCATCCCAATCGGTTTGGCCAATGTCGGATATCCGGGGGACGATCGTGATTTCGACGTGCTGTGCGCTCATGATAATGCCCCGGTTTCCATGGTTCTTATCTGTGGCCAAAGTCCAAAGGTTCAAGCATTCAGCAGCGCATCATAGCCTTCGAAGGTGATATTATCCGCGTATTGCCGCGCGAATGTTTCGTCATGCGCACTGCGCACAGTCCAACAGCACACCATCGCCCCCGCTTTGCGCAGGTCGGTCACACGGTTGCTGGTCAGATCATCAAGTTCATGAGAGATGAAACACGCCCCCGTGCGGTCATAATCTGGAACGTCGCGCAGACGGTCACACACGGCCTTTGGCAGGGGCCAGTCGTGATAGCGGTACGCGCTTGTGACGATGCCGCGCGGAATGGCAGGGACCAGATCGGCCATACGTGCGACGGCGTTGGGGTTGAACGACATTATGGCCACATCGCCGTGATAGGAATTCAGGCACTGTGCCGTCGCCTCTTCCAAGGGGCCAAGGTCGTCCCCCATACTTCCGTCCTGATCCTTGATCTCGACCAAAAGCGGCACGCGCCCCGCAATCAGGTCAAGGATTTCAGAAAGCGTCGGGATCGTTTCATCGCAGCCTTTCAGCTGGATTTTCTCAAGATCGGATGCCGTGCTCAAACGGATTGCGCCTTGGGCGTCCGTCAACCGGTCCAACGCATAGTCGTGAAACACCATTGCAGCACCATCTGCGCTAAGCTGCACGTCTAGTTCGATCCCGTAACCACGCGCAATTGCAGCGGCAAAGGCGGCCCGGCTGTTTTCGGGCCGCCCTGCGCTGAGATCGTGAAATCCCCGATGCGCAAATGGCGCATGATGAAACGTGGCAGGCAGCTTCATTTGATCTCGAAGATGCCTTCGATTTCAACCGCAACACCAAGAGGCAAGGACGCAGCAGACACAGCCGACCGCGCATGCCGTCCCGCGTCGCCCAACGCTTCGACCAGGAAATCGGACGCGCCGTTGATAACCTTGGGCTGGTCGGTGAAATCTGCGGTCGAATTGACGAAACCGGTCAGTTTGACCACACGCACAAGCCGTTCGATATCGCCATCACAGGCGGCTTTCACCTGCGCGAGCAGGCTGATTGCACAGGTCCGTGCCGCAGCGGCACCGGCGTCCACATCCATGTTTTCACCAAGCTTGCCAACGATCAACCCGTCGGGACCGTTCGAGATTTGGCCCGAAATATAGACGATGTTGCCCGTCTTTACGAATGGCACATAATTCGCGGCAGGCGCTGGCGCGTCGGGGAGCGTGACGCCAAGGGCGTTCAGGCTTTCGGTGATGCTCATGGCAGGAATCCTTTGAAATCAGGTAGGTTCGCGCGCAACGATAACGCTGTGTTACCCAAACGGAAAGGGGGCATCGCCGCCGGATTTTTCTGCGCGTTTTCACGTCGCACGCGCAAGGAAACATCAGTTGATTATCTTGCTGGCAACGCCCATAACGCTCCGAACCTGTTTTCCCTCGATGAGGACGCTGTAATGATGCCGTCGAACTTTTCCAAAACGATTTTCCGCAGCGTGACCGGCCTTGTGCTGGCCGCTGGGCTAGCTGCTTGCAGCGGTGCCGCACGCGTTCAGCCGACGGGCATCAATGACCCGCATGAACAGTCGAACCGCAAGGTGCACAACTTTAACAAAAAGCTTGCCCGGTCGGGCAACGGCGGCGGGTTGGCCAAGGCCGTACCGATCGAATTTCAAACCGTGATCCACAACATCTCTGAAAACCTGTCGATGCCGCAGGTTGCCGTGAATTCAGCCCTGCAGGGCGACGTGACCGGTTTTACTTTGGCTAGCACGCGTTTCATGGTGAATTCGGTCCTCGGGATCGGCGGTATCATTGATGCTGCCAGCGAATTCAAAGTCCCCGAGCACGATACTGATTTCGGCGAAACGCTGTATGTCTGGGGCGTTGGTGAAGGCCCCTATTATGAACTGCCGGTTATTGGCCCTTCGACCCGACGGGATGTGGCCGGTAGAATCGTGGATGTGTTCACCAATCCACTGTCTTACAAGCTTGAAAGCCCCGACAGCTATGTGGCCCCGGTGACCGGATTTGCCGACCGTGTATTCAAGAACAGCCGTCGCAGCGAAGTGATCAGCGATGTTCTGGATGGCAGCACAGACAGCTATGCCCAAGCGCGGCTGATCTATCTGCAAAAGCGCCGGTATGAATTGTCGCAACGCACGGGCGCAGCAGCGGTATATGATGACCCCTACGCCCAATAATATCAGCAGACGTCTCTTTGTCGGGGGCGTCTTCTCGCTCGGTTTTGCGCGCTCGGCGATGGCGGTGACGCAAGGCGATGCGACTGCGTTTATTCAGCGGCTGATCAAGGACATCTATCAGGTCATAGATTCAGGCGGGTCCGAGCCCGCGATGATCCGTCAGTTCGAAGCATTGTTCGGGCAATATGCCGATGTGCAGATCATGGCGCAATACGCGCTAGGGGTCGACGGACGCAGTGCCAGCCCAACGCAAAAGGCCGCGTTCAGCGATACCTTTGGCAGCTATATCGCCCAGAAATACGGCAAGCGGTTTCGCCAGTTCATCGGCGGGCGCATCGAGGTTGAGGGCGCGCGCAAGATCAAACCGGGCTTCGAGATCAAGACCACTGCCTATCTCAAGGGTGAAAACCCGATCGAGGTGATCTTTCTGGTGTCCGATAAATCCGGCGAGCTGCAATTTTTCAATATGTTCCTTGAGGGCGTGAACCTGCTGCTGACCGAGCGGAGCGAAATCGGGTCGATGCTGGACCGGCGCGGCGGTGATCTGGATGCAGCAACGCTGGACTTGAAAAACGCGGGCTGACCCAAACGCCGCCTTGGCATCGGTGCGCGCCAAGGCCATGATCGCCTCATGGACATAACCCTGATCAAGACCTTTATCGAAGTCGCGAACTCCGGCTCTTTTGTTGCGGCGTCCGAAAGGCTGTTTGTCACCCAATCGGCAGTCAGCTTGCGCGTTCAGCGGCTTGAGGACAGCTTGGGGCACGCGCTGTTTAAACGGTCAAAAGCCGGGGCGGTGCTGACACCCGAGGGCGAACAGTTCATTCACTATGCCCTGAGCCTGTTGAAAATATGGGAAGAAGCACGCCAGCAGATCGCCATCCCCGAAGGCTATAGCCGCAGCTTTTCTTTTGGCGCGCAATATTCGCTGTGGCACAGGCTGGGGTTTCGCTGGATCGACAGCTTGCAAACCGCCCTGCCCGATCTGAGCGTGCGCGCCGAAATGGGGATGTCTGACCGCTTGACGCGGTTTTTGATCGAAGGCGTCATTCAGGCCGCGCTCCTTTATACCCCGCAACTGCGCCCCGGCCTGATGGTCGAGCACGTTATTGACGAAGAACTGATCCTTGTTGCGTCCTTTGATGTTGAGCTGAAAGACCTCGGCCCCGAATATGTCTTTGTCGATTGGGGCCCCGAATTCACCCATATGCATGCCACTGCCCTGCCCCATTTGACCAATGCGGGCAGAGCCTTGTCGCTGGGCGGGCTGGTTGGCGACTATATCGTGAACCGACGTGCGGCAGGGTATCTTCCGGCCCGGTCTGCGCAGCGATATCTAGATCAAGGAAGACTACAGGTTGTTGCGGATGCGCCACGTTTTCCATACCCCGCATGGGTGGTTTGGCGCGAGGATTTGGAACCCGAACTTTTGTCCGTTGCCCGCCGCACTTTGATCGACATCGCCCAAGCGGCTGAAAACGAACAACATATCCTGATCGAGAAACTGATGGACGACGAAGAGTGACGACCTGTCATGCTTTCTGAATTTCAAACGATTAATAGTCGTTTTATGGTCAAGTTTTTGTAATTTTCCTTATGTAAGCCCCTATATTACATCCTCCTCAGCAGAGATGCTTTCGGCCCTCTCCCCGGGTCGGATCACTTCTAAGGGAAAGGATTCCCCAATGAATACAGTTCTTAAATTTTCGGCGGCTTCCGCAATCGCACTGATGGCTGCCGCCCCGGTTTTCGCGCAACAGCGTGCTCTTGGCCTTGAAACGCTGAACGACCAGATCGACGACATCAATGATGACGTTCAAACAGATCTGGCCCGCGGCACTGACGCAGAGCGTTACGGCCCCAACGGTGTCGCACAAGGCTGGGGCGGTACGTTCGCCTTGTCCGCATCCGGCACAAGCGGCAACACTGACAACGGCGAAGTATCAGGTGCTGGCCGCCTGACATACGGCGTCGGCGCATGGAACCACCTGGTTGGTTTCGCCGTAGAATATGGCGAAGCAAATGGTCAAAAGAACGAAGAGAAGTTCTTTGGTACCTACGAAGGCAGCCGCTATTTCACCGACGAATTCTATGCGTTTGGTCTGGCCCGCTATCAGTATGATGGCTATCTGACAGACAACACAGGCGCACAGATCAACGGGTCGGAAACCGATGCGTTCTTGGGCTTTGGTCCCGGTTACCGTGCGATCAACAAAGAAGGCCACACATGGCGCGTTCAAGCGGGCCCCGGTGTGCGTTACTTCAAGGATCAGACCGGCACTTCTGAAACCGAAGTCGGTGCGATCGCTTCGTCGCGTTACTACTATGCGTTCAACGACACCATTTCGTTCACCATGGACACAGATGTTGTCAGCTCGAAAGTGAACACCGTTGTGTCGAACGACGCTGGCGTGAACTACAAGATGTCCGACAACCTGTCGACACGTGTTAGCTACCGGACCGACTACAACACCGATCCGGTTGGCGGGTTGAAATCCACCGACAACACGCTGGGTCTGTCCTTGATCCTTGGCTTCTAAGACTAACAGTAAAAGGCCAAGGGCGGGTTTTTACCTCGGACCGCATTCGGCCTGATACGAAAGGGAGACTGGTTTAACCCAGTCTCCCTTTTTTCGTTTCACACGGTGGGGTTTAGCGGTCTCCGGTGCGTCCGCCATTCCCTTGAGATGATCCGCCCCCAAAGATATCCCGCAAGACCTGATCAATCAGGCTGACCGGGTCCTGCCGGCGGATGGGTACATTTTGTTGTTGAACGGGCGGCGCTTCGACGACCGCAGGCGCTGGTATGATCATGGGCAGCGGCCTGTTGGGCATGCCTTCGTGCACACGGACCATGACCTCGTGCCAGATTTCAGTGGGCAAACCGCCGCCAGACACCCCCGTCAACGGTGTGTTGTCATCATACCCCATCCAGACACCGGCGACGTAATCGGCTGAAAAGCCAATGAACCACGCATCGCGATTGGCTTGGGTCGTACCCGTCTTGCCGGCCAGTTCGCGGCCGCCAAACTTTGCACGCCCGCCCGTCCCCTCCGAGACGACCTTTTCCATCATATACACCAGTTGCAGTGCTGCATCTTCCTGGATCACCCGTTCACCGATCCCGCCGCTGGTGCCCATCAGGGGTTCCGTATCGCCCTGCAAGGTCAGGTTAATTAGCCCGTAAGGCTTTACCGACGACCCGCCGTTCAGAATGCCTGCATACGCACCCGTCATTTCGATCAGCGTGCTTTCCGACGCCCCAAGCGCCAGTGCCGGACCTGCGGCCAGATCGCTTTTGATGCCGAACATCGTTGCCACCTGACTGACAACCTCGCGGCCGACGCTTTCGGAAACTTTCACCGCCGGAATATTCAGAGAATCCTTAAGCGCTGTCGTCAGGGTCACATTCCCTTTGAAACTATTGGTATAGTTCTTGGGGCACCATTGACCCGACCCCGGAATATCAAGGCAATAAGGCGCGTCCTCAATCAGGTCGTTTGGCGAATACCCCAGATCAAGGGCCGCCGCATAGATGAACGGCTTGAACGCCGACCCCGTCTGACGCATCGCTTGGGATGCGCGGTTAAAGGCACCCGCAACATTGGTCTTGCGCCCACCCACCATGCCGCGCACGGCACCGTCCGCAGACATGATCACCACAGCGGCCTGCGCCTTGGAGCCGGCGCGCACCTTGTTGTCGAACACCCAGTTCAACCCGTCTTCGGCGGCGCGCTGAATACGTTGATCCAAAGTGGTTTTGATAATCACGTCTTCGGTCGTGTTGCGGGTAAAGAATTCGGGCCCCGACGACATGACCCAATCCGCGAAATAGCCGCCCGCCTTGGCCTCGGCTGCCTCGGACAGTTCAGCGGGGTTGTTGATCGCCGTGTCCGCTTCGGCCTGAGACAGATAGCCCTGATCGCGCATCAGACGGATCACGGTCGCGGCGCGATTTTGCGAACGGTCCAGATTGTTGGTCGGCGAAAGTGTCGTCGGCGCTGTCAGCAATCCGGCCAGCATCGCGCCCTCGGCAGGTTTCAATGCGGATGCGGGCTTGCCAAAGAAACGCTGCGCGGCGGCTTCGGCCCCAAAGGCACCGCCGCCCATATAGGCGCGGTTCAGATAGATCGACAGGATATCATCCTTGGAGTATTTCGCCTCCATCGCCATGGAATACACGGCCTCTTTGGCTTTGCGCTTGAGAGATGACCGACGACACTCCGCCTCGTATTCCTTTTCCGTCTGCCCTGATGTCGCATCAAAGGGTTCGCCCAGACACAGCAGCTTGGCCACCTGCTGGGTAATCGTAGAACCGCCATGGCCCGACAAAGGCCCGCGCCCTTCTGACAGGTTGATCCGCACGGCTGACGCAACGCCCCGCGGGCTGACCCCGAAATGTTGGTAGAACCGCTTGTCTTCGGTCGCGATCACCGCGTTTTTCAGATGCGGGGACACGCTGGTGGCCGTCACTACGCCGCCAAACTGGTCACCGCGCCACGCAAAGACTTCGCCATTGCGGTCCAGCATGGTCACAGACCCGCGCGCGCGACCATCCAGCAAGGCCTCGAGCGGTGGAAGCGTGGTATAGAAATAGCCCACTGCAACCGCCAGCATCAGCATCGCGACAACCGTCACACGCCAAGTAATGACCCAGATCAGGCGCATCGCCCAACGCACCAATGCACTAAGCCAGCCGATTGGACCGCCCCTGCGCGGGGCGGATTTGCGGGCCGGCTTGCGTCTGGCAGGTGCCTTTTTTGCAGGTGCTTTTTTGGCTGCGCCCGACGCTTTACCAGAAGTACGCTTGTCAGCGACCAGTGGCCGCTTTCGCTTGGGTGAATCACTCATTTTGCTACTCGCTCGACCGCTCTTTTTTTACGACTCTATCTTGCCTGCTGCGGATTGTTTAGCGCAGACCCTCTGCGGTCACGTCAATTTTACGCCTAATTTTTAATCATAAATCATTTTATGCACATCTTTTAAGCATCGAAGCCCCACTAAGCTTAACCGATGGGCAGTCAGGTCTTTCTAAACCGATCAGATTTCCGCTTTCCTGCAAGGCATAACGCAGGGGAGGCCTGCAGGCAAAAGAGGGATAATAGGTGAAACTCATCATTGCAACAATCAAGCCATTCAAGCTCGAAGAGGTGCGCGAAGCGTTGACCGAAGCGGGCGTGCGCGGACTGATGGTGACAGAGATCAAGGGCTTTGGTGCCCAGTCCGGTCACACAGAAATTTATCGCGGCGCAGAATATGTCGTCAACTTTGTGCCCAAGGTCAAACTTGAGCTGGTCGTCGCAGATGCGCAGGCAGACCAGATGGTCGAAACGATCACACGCACAGCACACACCGGCAAGATCGGTGACGGCAAGATCTTTGTGCTTGATGTCGAACAGGCGGTGCGTGTGCGCACTGGTGAAACCGGCGAAGACGCAATCTAATTTAGGGACGAAATGATGAACAAAAAATATATCATTCCAACCGCCGTCGCTGCAGCACTGCTGCCGACGTTCGCGTTGGCACAAGATGCAGAATTCGCGAGCGCGTCAGAGACGGCATTCATCTTTAACACACTGTTGTTCTTGATCGGTGGTTTCTTGGTGTTCTGGATGGCCGCTGGTTTCGCCATGCTTGAAGCCGGTTTGGTTCGCTCCAAGAACGTCACAACACAGCTGACCAAGAACATCGCATTGTTCGCGCTGGCCGCCATCATGTACTGGCTGGTTGGCTATAACATCATGTATCCGGGCGATGCGTGGATCATCTCGGGTGTGTTTGGCACCTTTGCAACCAAAGACATCAAGACGGCGATTGATGCGGGCGGCTATTCCAACGCTTCCGACTTCTTCTTTCAGTTGATGTTCTGTGCGACCACTGCGTCCATCGTTTCGGGCACCTTGGCCGAGCGTGTCAAACTGTGGCCGTTCCTGATTTTCACCGTCATCCTGACAGGCTTTATCTATCCGATCGAAGCAAGCTGGCAGTGGGGCGCAGGCTGGTTGTCCGAAGCAGGCTTCTCTGACTTTGCTGGCTCCACTCTGGTGCATGCTGCTGGTGGTTTTGCCGCCCTTGCCGGTGCCCTGATCCTTGGGCCGCGTATCGGCAAATACAAAGACGGTCGTGTTATCCCGATGCAGGGTTCGAACTTGCCGCTTGCCACACTGGGTACGTTTATCCTGTGGCTGGGTTGGTTCGGCTTTAACGGTGGCTCGCAACTGGCAATGGGCTCGATGATCGACGCCGATGCTGTCGCGCAGATCTTTGCCAACACCAACATGGCAGCTGCCGGTGGTGCTGTTGCCGCGATGATCCTGACGCAGATCCTGTACAAAAAGATCGACCTTACCATGCTGCTGAACGGCGCTTTGGCGGGTCTGGTTTCGATCACTGCGGGTCCGCTTGACCCAACGTTGTTCGGTGCGCTTTGGATCGGTGCTGTTGGCGGTGTGATCGTGGTGTTCGCGGTTCCATTCCTCGACAAACTCAAGATTGACGACGTTGTGGGTGCGATCCCTGTTCACCTGATCGCCGGCTTCTGGGGTACATTGGTTGTTCCAGTCTATACCGAAGACACATCCTTTGTGACACAGATCATCGGCTTTGCGTCCATCGGTGCCTTCGTCTTTATCGTGTCGGCGATCGTCTGGACGATCCTCAAGGTGACCGTGGGTATCCGTGTCAGCCAAGAGGCAGAGATTGCCGGTCTGGACGTATCCGAGCTGGGTATGGAAGCCTATCCAGAGTTCTCGAAGAGCTAAAACACAGGCCTCTTAAACAGGCTGAGACCCGGGCGTTTGCGCCCGGGTTTTTTTTGTGCCTGAAGGTTTTGCGCGGCACATGAAAAAACCGCAGCGCTTGGGGAAGCGATGCGGTTTTGAGCACTTAATAAAGGGTGAAGGTGGGGGTTAGATGCCCACGTCGATGATGGCTTTGGCGAGGATAGGAACCGTCTGAGCGTTCAAACCTGCGATATTCATACGACTGTCGCCCACCATATAGATGCCATGATCATCGCGCAGCTTGGCGACCATTTCAGGGGTGGTGCCAAGGCGCGAGAACATGCCCCTGTGTTCGGCGATAAAGCCGAAACGGTCAGAGCCCGAAAGCCGCTGCAATTCGCTGGCAAGCTGGCTGCGCAAGCCCAGCATGGCGTTGCGGATGTCTTCGAGTTCGGCCATCCAGTCGGTGCGCAGGGCATCGTCGTTCAGGATCATCGTCACCAACCGCGCGCCGTGGTCCGGCGGAAAGCTAAAGTTCTGGCGGTTAAGGTAGGCCAGTGTCCCTTGGTTCAGTTTCTGCGCCGATCCATCTGATGACACCGCCATCAGCATGCCGGTGCGTTCGCGGTAGATGCCGAAGTTCTTGGAACAGCTCGCCGCGATCAGGCATTCGGGCACCGACGCCGCGATCTTGCGGGTGGCCGCGGCGTCAGCGTCTAGGCCGTCGCCAAAACCTTGGTAGGCGATGTCTACCATCGGGGTCGCACCGGTGTCTTGCAGGATCTTGATCACAGCGTCCCACTGGGTCGCGTTCAAATTCGCCCCTGTCGGGTTGTGACAGCAACCGTGCAATAGGATCACGTCACCCTTTTGTGCGGTCTTGAGATCGGCAGCCATGCCGTCAAAATCCACGCCACGGGTTTCTTCGTCAAAATAACGGTAGGGCACGATGGTCATGCCAAGGTATTTCAGGATCGACAGGTGGTTTGGCCAAGTTGGATCAGACACGAACACCCGTGCATCGGGCCGGGCCATCTGGACCATTTCAAACGCCTGGCGCACAGCGCCTGTACCACCGGGGGTCGCGGCGGCAGCGACATTGGCGCGGGGAACGGCGTCGCCCAACACCAGATTGACCAGCGCATCACCGAAGGCCGGATCGCCTGCAAGGCCGGTATAGGACTTGCTGTTTTGGGTTTCCCACAGTTGGTGTTCCGCCGATTTAACGGCGCGCATGATCGGGGTCAGGCCCGTGGCGTCCTTGTAGACGCCGACGCCAAGGTCGATCTTGGTGTCGCGAGGATCGTCCTTGTACATCTGCATCAAGGCAAGGATGTTATCGGCGGGCTGCGCCTTGAGGGTTTCGAACATTATGCGTCTCCGGTCGCAACGGGCACTGTGGGGAACATGCCCCATTCCGCCCAAGATCCATCATAGAGTGACCACTGCTTATGGCCCATACGTTCCAGCGCCAGCGCCAGAATGGCGGCTGTAATACCCGAACCGCAGGTGGTGATCACAGGGCGCGACAGGTCAATGCCTGCAGCCTCAAAGGCGGCCTTGGTGTCATCCACGGATTTCATCGTGTTCTCGGCGGTCAACAATTCAGCATAGGGCAGGTTGCGCGATCCCGGAATGTGACCTGCGCGCAGACCTTCACGGGGTTCTGGTGCCTCTCCGCGAAAGCGGGCTGCGGCGCGGGCATCGACGATTTGCGGGTCTTGCAGCTTGGACGCTTGGGCGACCTGCGTCACGTCGCGCACAAGTTGATTTTGCATCCGCACGGTCATGTGACGGTCGCGCGGGATCGGGGGCATGTCTTCGGTCGGGTGACCTTCGGCGACCCATTTGGGCAGACCACCATCCAGCACGGCAACGTTTTCTTGCCCCATCAGCTTGAACAACCACCACACACGGGCGGACGACAGCACACCCGCACCGTCATAGACGACAACCTGATGACCGTCGCCAACCCCCATTGCCCGCATGCGCGACATGAATTTTTCAGCCGGAGGTGCCATGTGTGGCAGGTCCGACCGTGCGTCTGAAATTTCGTCGATATCAAAGAAACGCGCGCCCGGAATGTGGGTATCGTTATACTCCGCCTTGGGGTCGCGCCCTGCGTCAGGCAAATACCACGAGGCATCCAGCAAGCGCAGATCAGGATCTTTGAGGTGTTGCGCCAGCCAGTCGGTTGAAACAAGCGTTTTTGGGTCGTCGGCCATGGGTGCCCCTTCTAGAAAAGGTTTTCACATGCCTACCCGCGCAGGCGGGGGCAGGCAAGGGTTTGGCACCTGTATTGGGGGCAAAATTGCCCCCGACAGTCGTCTAGCCGTGATCCTTGAGCAACCGTTGCTTTTGACGCGACCAGTCACGCTTGGCTGCGGTTTCACGCTTGTCGTGCAGCTTTTTACCCTTGGCGATGCCGATTTTGATCTTGGCCATCCCGCGATGGTTAAAATACATCACCAACGGGACCAGCGTCATGCCTTTGCGTTGGGTTTCGTTCCACAAATTGGACAGCTGCTTTTTTGACACCAGCAGTTTGCGGCGGCGGCGTTCTTCGTGGGTAAAGGTTTTTGCCTGACTATACGGGGCGACATAAGAGTTAACGAGCCATAGCTCACCATCTTCTACCGCAGCATAGCTTTCTGCGATGTTCGCACCGCCATTGCGCAGGGATTTCACCTCGGAACCCTCAAGGATGATGCCGCATTCCACGTCATCCTCGATCGCGTAATCAAACCGCGCGCGGCGGTTTTCGGCAATGACCTTATAATTCGGGTCGGACTTCGAAGATGATTTTACCTGTGACATACGCAGGATGTAAGGCGCGCAGGCCCCGCGTGCAAGATGGGCCGCCTATCGTTTGTGTCTGCGCATCAATCAGGCTGCGCTGTTTCCCCCCAGAGAACCTAATTTCACAAAAAAGCCAGAATTGCCCCTTATTTCATTGACGTTAACCAAGGGGATCTCAAATGCGCCACTTTTTTGCTCGATTCACCGTTGCAGCCGCCATCGTCATATTTTCAGCGGCAACAGCTCAGGCCAAAGACCCGCTACGCATTCTTGTCTTGGGCGATTCTTTCATGACGACCCACACATTGTCCGGGCAAGCCGTGCCAAACCAGCTGCAAAAGGTTCTGGGCGCACGTGTAAAGAGCAGGGCCGTCACCGGCGCGCGCTATCGTTATATGATGCCTATTACCGGCGCACTGGGGATGAAAATCTCAAAGCAGTATCGGGACGGACCGTGGGATTGGGTCGTTATTAATGGCGGTGGCAATGACATGTGGCTGGGATGTGGCTGCATGCGCTGCAAGCGTCGGATGAACAAGCTGATCAGCCCGGATGGCACGCGCGGAGAGATCCCCGAACTGGTATCAAAGGTCCGCAATACCGGTGCCAAGGTCGCCTATGTCGGCTATTTGCGCAGCCCCGGCACGTGGTCGCCAATCGAACATTGCAAAGCCGAAGGTGATGCGCTTGAGGCACGGATTGCCGTGATGGCGCAGCGCGACAAAGGCGTGACCTTTGTGTCGCTCGCCGACATGGTGCCCAGCGGCGACAGGTCGTTTCACGCCGCCGATATGATTCACCCGTCGGTCAAGGGCAGCAAGGCGGCAGCGGCACGGATTGCCCATGTCGTAAATGGCGGCAAGCCGTAAGCCTGCTGCGCTTTTTGCGGAAGGCCACAGAAGAGCTAGTCGCCCAGCTTTGCGTGAACCTCGTCCAGATCAATCTCGGCGATGGGCATCTTGTTGGCAGGGTTATCAAAGTCGTACTTGAACAGATCAAAATCCCGCTTGTAGATTTCGCGGACCAGATGCATCGACAGATCGTCGAAGTAATCCTCAACCGGGTGGGCGCGCTTGGGGCCGTGCCCTTCGGATTCGTTAAAGCGTGGGATATCAGCCAGTTGGACCTGATGCGGGGTTTTGATCGCATCCAGCACATCTTGCATGCCATCGTTGAACTGCTCCGTCCAAACGATCTTGTCGTAGGTGCCGCCATTCACGATAAATGTGCTGACATGACCCGCCTGTGCCGACCAGTGGATGTCCGGATCCATCGGCCTGCGCCACCTGATGGTATCACGCGCAAACAGTAAAAACCGGCGGAAACTGGCGATCTGGTCAAACTCTTGCTTGCCATCGGCACCGCCGACTTCGATCCCGTATTTCTGAACCAACAGCGGCACCAGATTGCCGCGATAGCGCTTGCCGTTGCGCTGAATCCCGCAAATCTTGTCGAAAAACGAACTTAGCACACGCGTGTAGGGATTGCGCACGCAGGTAAAGGCATAAGAACTGTGGTTTTGGACATTCGCGGCGATCGGTGCCTGCGATTCATCCAGCGCCCATTTATGCATCCCCGCCTTTGCGTCGTGGATATCGCCATCAAAGAATTCACCGTGATCGGAATAGAACATGATCTGACCAATGGTCGAACACGCGCATTTGGGCACCACACGGTACACAACGCTTTCACTTTCCGTCATCCAAGTGCCTGGAAAACCCATTTTCTGCACGGCCTCCTAATTTTTATGTCATTTATGCCATGATATATGGCAACAGAATGGCCACGCCGTGAAAAAAGCAAATATTCGCGGTTTATTCAATCGCTGATCATCTTTATCTATCAAACTCATCCAGTGCAAAGGGCGCGTCTTCTGACTATGGCAAAAATCGCCTACATTCTTTTATGTCACAAAGACCCCGTTGCCATTATCCGGCAGGCGGAACGGCTGACCTCTTGTGGTGACTATATGGCGATCCACTTTGACGCCTCGGCGAGCGAAGCACATTTTCAGCAAATCTCCAAAGCGCTTGCCGATAATCCAAGCGTGACCTTCGCGCGCAAGCGGATCAAATGCGGCTGGGGGGAATGGTCGCTGGTGCAGGCAACCCTGAATGCGGTCGAAAGCGCAGTTGACGCGTTTCCGCGTGCCACGCATTTCTACATGCTTTCAGGCGATTGCATGGCGATCAAATCGGCGGAATATGCCCATAATTACCTTGATGAAAACGACGTCGATTTTATCGAAAGCTTTGATTATTACGAAAGCGACTGGATCAAGACAGGCTGGAAAGAAGAACGCCTGATCTACCGTCACTGGTTCAACGAACGCACCCAAAAGCGCCGCTTTTACTGGATGTTCGAACTGCAAAAACGCCTTGGCCTGACCCGCGAAATCCCCGAAGATCTTCAAATCCAGATCGGCAGTCAATGGTGGTGCCTGCGCCGCCAGACCATCGAAATCGTGCTGGAATTCACCAAGAAACGCAAAGATGTGATGCGGTTCTTCAAGACAACCTGGATCCCGGACGAAACCTTTTTCCAGACCATCGTGCGCCATCTGGTCGCCGAAGACGAAATCCGCGCGCGGACCCTGACCTTTTTGATGTTTACCGATTACGGCATGCCGCTAACGTTCTATAACGACCACTATGATCTCCTGCTGGCACAGGACTACCTGTTCGCACGAAAAATCAGCAGCGAGGCAACGGACCTCAAACGCCGGCTTGGCCTGCTGTATTCCGCCAAGGGCGTCGAATTCCAGATCAGCAACGAAGGCCGCAGCCTGTTCAACTTTCTCAGCGGGCGCGGGCGCATGGGCCGCCGGTTTGCGACGCGGTTTTGGGAAACCGAAAGCACGCTAGGGCGCGAACGCGAACTGCTTATCGTGATCTGCAAGAAATGGCACGTTGCCAAACGCGTGCTTGAACGCATTCGCCAGACAACGAACCTGCCCTCGATCGAATACCTCTTCAACGAAGAAAGCACCCCCCTGCCCGACTTGGGCGGCATCCAGAACACACTTGGCAAACGCACCCGTCACCGCCGCGCCTTGATGCGAATGCTGTTCGATTACTATGATACTGACCGGCTGATCGTGTGCATGGATCCGGGCAACATCGACCTTCTGAACGACTTCGCCTCGGACCGGTCTGTCACGCGCATCCTAGAAGTCGAATGCCAATTCACCGATGAATATCTCGTGGGTCACGCCATGCGCGTGGGCCTCGCAGGGGAACGAACATCCGAAGACACGCTGGAACGGCTTTTGCCGACGATCCGCAATGATATGGTGTTTGAATCCGACCGCATCCGCGATTCACAATTTGAACACTACGGGCGCATGCGCGAAAATGCGACAACCGAAGAGAATGCCGAAACACTTGCCGCATTCCTGCAAATTCCAAGCGAAAAAGCCGCGGAAATAGCAGGCACTCATTACCTGTTTTCTGACTAAGGACACCCCATGGCCTACAACTATGACAATCAGAATATCTTTGCCAAAATCCTGCGCGGCGAAATCCCAAACAACACGGTCTATGAATCCGAACATGCGCTGGCCTTCCGCGACATCCAACCTCAGGCACCGACCCATGTGTTGGTGATCCCCAAAGGCCCCTATGTCAGCTTTGACCACTTTGCAGCGGATGCCACCGATGCGGAAATCATCGGCTACATCCGCGCAATATCAGAAGTCTGCAAAGCCGAAGGCGTCACCCTGACACAAGGCGAAGGGTTCCGCATGATCTCGAACGCAGGCGCGCATGGCGTCCAAGAAGTGCCGCACCTGCATGTCCACATCCTTGGGGGCCGCAACATGGGGCGCATGATCGCCCGTGCGGACTGATCTCGTCTTCTCTGGCTTTTAAATATCCCGGGGGGCCCGTCAGGGCGGGGGCAGCGCCCCCTCTACTCTATCAAGAGTTCCGACAACATTACTCGCTCCGGCTCGCCCACCAACGGGACAACTTCCCCTGTTTCTCTGCAAAATCGTCTTCAATCCGCTCAAGCGTCGGATCAATGCGCTTTGCCCTGAACCGCCGCCAGCGTACCCAGATGGCATAAAAAAGGGCTGCAACCAGCGTCAGGATAGCAATGTTCAGGAACGGGATGCCCTTGGACACATCCGGACCCGCGACCGGGCGCACAGAAATCGCGTTGGGGAAAATCGACAAGAATTCGTTGCGCCAGCCATAGTGCTTTAACGCGACATACTGCGGGTTTTCCGACGCTGATCGCATGTCAGACGCTTCGGCCTGCAAATTTGTCGTATCGAACTTGAAATAGGGCGGCCAGCCCCATCCAGTGTCTTCGTTGCGGTAAACCATCACATCGCCCTTGGCGCGGCGCGTCTGGATGAAAAACACATCGCGATTGCCCAAAGTATTGTTGTTACCCACGTCCGCATTTGACCAGAAAATCGAATTCTCGCCAAAATCGATGCGCTTTTCATAGGTATCGGTAATCCGGACGATATCCACCTGCGGCAGCGTGTAATGGAAAAATGCGGCAACCAGCGCCCAGATCGTGCCCCAGAAAACCCATTTGATAATGCCCATAGCGTCGGTGTCCTTCAGCTGAAATTCGTCAGGTAGATGATCAATATGACCACACATACCGGTATTATATAGACACCCAAAATCAGTTTGCGACGGATTGAGCGGTCATATTTCGCAAGCCCTCGTCGCACAAAACTGTCCATGTCCACAACCCGTGGGCCATTCTGCCATTTATGACGCAGCTTGCCGCGGCGCACCCTGCGCGAATACATCGACAAACCAACATAGATAACGCTCAGGAAAACAAAGCCGACAACGATCAATTCAACAAGTGCAAGCATCGGATTCAGTCCCTCTGAGTGGCTCTGTTATTCAGGAAACCCGGCAATCGCTTACCACGACACCATGCACGTCAACCAGACCACCCGAAAGGCTTCAGGGCTCAACCTGCCAGACGACCTTGATTTCCGTCCCGATTTCGCGCGCGGGACTGGTCATTTCGCCCCCAAGCTGCTGCGCCGCAGCCATCAGGATGCGCATACCAAGCCCGGTGTCATTGCTGTACCCGTCCGGCAAACCGGGGCCATCATCAATGCAGCTCAGGTGATAAAAGCCGCCTTCATGCTTTCCGGTCACGCTGAACGTTCCGCGTCTCCTGTCCTGATAGGCATATTTGGACGCGTTCGCCATGGCCTCGTTTACGATCATACCGACCGAAGAGGCAGACCGCGACGGCAAGTTGCAGTTCTCAAGCTTGGAATTCACAGTCACACCATGCGGCATTTGTTCTTGAGCCGACTGTACGACTTTTGTGATAAAGGGTGAAATATTCACCGAAGCACCCGTATCTGTCAGGTACAAAGCCTCGTGAAGGCGGCTAATCGTTGCAAGTCTGCCCTGCACAGCATCCAGCGCTGCCCGCGCTTCGGCCGATTTTTCGCTGCGCACTTGCAGCCGGATCAATGCCTCAAGGGATTGCAGCGAATTCTTGACGCGGTGATCCACCTCTTTTCGCAGGATTTCAGCATCCGCCAATGCCTTGCGCAGTTCTATCTGCCGCATGGCCTGATTGGCCAAGGTCTGCAATGCGCGGCGTTGGAAATCGTTCAGCTCGCGGGGTTTCTTGTCCAGCACACACAGTGTGCCCAAGGGCAGGTTATTGCCATCCTCCAGCAACGCCCCCGCGTAAAAGCGGATCGAATCGTCCCCCGTTACAAATTCATTTGTGTCAGTCCTAGCATCCTTGGACGTATCCCCGATTTCGAGATAGTCATCGCCAGATATGGCATGCGCGCAAATGCTGTTTTCAATTGTGCTGCCCGGTATTTCGATTCCGACTTTGGCTTTGAACCATTGCCGGTCCTCGTCAACGAGGGAAATCAACGAAATCGGGACGTCACAGATTTCGGCCGCAAGCTTTGTAATCTCTTCAAAGCCGTCTTCGGGTGCGGTGTCCAAGATGTTATAGCCGCGCAACAACGCAAGGCGCATTTCCTCTTGTTCGATCAAGGAAGCTTTCATGGAATGATCTCAACTTTCGCTCGTAATATTGAAAATCGCCAATGCATAAGCAGCAAAAAAATAATTCTGGCAGTCTATCAGTATCATTGAGTATTTGAAAACGAGCAATATGCAAGGCCGAGCAAGGTTGACTAGGCGGAAACTGTGGATCGCGCAGTATGGTAAAACAAAATTATATGTGAATGGAACCAACCCGGGCCGTCCCAGCGGCCCGAGTAGATGTCGTATTACGCCAGATTACCCGACGACGTTGAATTCCGGGCCGAACGGATAACCGGTAATGTTATCGTTTCCGTCTTCTGTGATGACCAGAATATCATGCTCGCGGTATCCCCCCGCACCGGCCTGGTCCTCTCCCACGGTCAACATCGGCTCCATCGAGATGACCATGCCGGGTTCAAGCACCGTGTCGATATCTTCGCGCAGTTCCAGCCCGGCCTCGCGGCCATAGTAATGCGACAGCACGCCAAACGAATGGCCATAGCCAAAGGTGCGGTATTGCAGCAGGTCGCGTTCTTCGAAGAACGCGTTGATCTTGTGGGTGATATCCGCACAGCTTGAGCCCGGCTTGAGCAGGCTCATCCCGTATTCATGGGCGGCGACGTTGGCCTCCCAAATCTTGAGGCTGGCGGCGTCCACTTCGCCTGCAAACATCGTGCGTTCAAGCGCGGTATAATAGGCCGAGATCATCGGGAATGTGTTCAGCGACAGGATATCGCCATGTTCCAACTGGCGCGCGGTCACAGGGTTATGCGCGCCGTCGGTGTTCAGGCCAGACTGGAACCAGACCCACGTGTCGCGGTATTCAGCATCGGGAAAGCGTTTGGCAATCTCAAGCTCCATCGCGTCACGGCCCGCCATGGCGATGTCAATCTCGCGTGCGCCGACCTTGACCGCGTCGCGAATGGCATAACCGCCCACATCAGCAACCTGTGCCGCTTGGCGGATCAGGGCGATTTCGGCCTCTGACTTGTGCATCCGCTGGCGCATCGTTGTCTCGAACAGATCGACCATGACAACCGGCTCAAGAAAATCCTCCAGCTTGTCGCGTTGCATCAGGGTCAGGTGGTCACCCTCATAGCCGATCACGACCCCTTTGCCCGTCACGGACGCGACGGCCCGCCAATAGTTGTCGCGCTGCCAGTCGGTATAGGTGATATTGTCGGCAAAACTGCGCCGCCACGGTTGGCCTGCATCAATGCCTGCCGAAATGGTCACGCAGTCGGTTTCCGTTACCACCAGACCGTAGGGCCGGCCAAAAGCGCAATACAGAAACCCCGAATAATACGCGATGTTGTGCATCGACGTGAACACGGCAGCGGTCACGCCAGCGCTGTCCATCCGTTCGCGCAATTCTTCCAGACGCGCCTCGTATTCCGCGGCCTCGAACGGCAGCGGGGATTTTTCACCATTGTGAAAGCGGTACATATCGGGACGTATAATTTTGGATGTGTTGGTCATATCAGACCCTCCCTCTCAGAAAGGTCCCGGCGTTCAGGACGCAAGGGCCAAAATTCAGGACGACGCCATCGTCCCAGCCCTTGCAACCTTTCGCCTATTTCGGCGCACCGATCAAGGGGTCACTTGATGCCCAGCAACGCTTTGACCATATCGCTTTCGGTATCCTCAAGCAGGTCGATGATATCAAAGTGGTGACGCCCCTCGACCACCGTCAGCTTGGCACCCCAAACACGGGAAAACTGTTCAGCCTGTTCGATAAACGCAGGCCGTTCATCGGCACCAACCCAGATCGTCACGTTCACACCATGTGGCGGGGTCATATTGACGGGGCTTTCGGCGACCGCCTCGGCCTCGTCCAGCTGCAAGATCTCGTTCATCGAGGTCTGCAAAAGCGGTGTCAGGTCAGCCACCGGCGAGATTGATACGATATTTGCGATACGTTCGCGCACATCGCCGGACAGGACCAACGGGTCGGTCATGCGGGCAACCAACTGCCCCCCGGCAGAATGGCCGACCAGTGAAATCGGGCCTTGGGTGCGTTTGGCGATATCCATCAACCCGCGGGCAACCTGCCCCGTGATCTGGCTGATCCGGACATCGGGGCACAGATCATAGCCGATCATCGCCACCGCATAGCCGCGCGACAAGGCACCTGCGGCCAGATGCGACCAGTCAGAAGGCGCGAATGCCTTCCAATACCCGCCATGCACATAGACGACCGTGCCGCGCGAAACACCTTCGGGTTCGAAAAAATCATAGACCTGCCGGTCGGACGGACCGTAGGAAATTCCCTTTTGCGCGCGAAATCCCAGTTTTTTGCGAAACGCAGCAGCGGCCTTTTGCCAGCGGGGCGGATAGTCTTCTGAACCTTCGATATAGGCGGCATTGGCATAGGCGTCATCTAATTGCATTTGGGTCTCCCTTAGGGTTCCATAACAAAGTGGAACTAGACAATCATAGCGAATGTTGCTTTGGGTTCCACAAACAAAAGCGGAGAGATCAAAATGACTGACGCAAAGACTGACCTGAAATCCATGCTCAAAGACCCCAGCCTGCTGGAAACCCGCGCCTATGTTGGCGGCGAATGGGTCGACGGTGACGATGGCACCTTTGACGTGACGAACCCCGCGCGCGGCGATGTCATCGCCAAAGTGGCCAACCTAAGCCGCGCCCAAGTGGCTGGCGCAATCGCCCAAGCCGAGAAAGCCCAGAAAGAATGGGCATCCTGGACCGGCAAAGAACGCGCAGGCGTGATGCGCAAATGGTTCGACCTGATGATGGAGAATCAGGACGATCTAGGTGCCATTCTGACTGCCGAGCAAGGCAAGCCCTTGGCCGAGGCCAAAGGTGAAATCGCCTATGGCGCGTCATTCATCGAATTCATGGGCGAACAGGCCAAGCGTGTGTACGGCGAAACAATCCCCGGCCACCAGCGCGACAAGCGCATCACCGTGATCAAACAGCCCATCGGTGTTGCAGCATCCATCACGCCGTGGAATTTCCCCAACGCGATGATCACCCGCAAGGCCGCCCCGGCGCTGGCCGCTGGCTGTGCCTTCGTTGCGCGCCCTGCTGCGGAAACGCCATTGTCAGCGATTGTCATGGGCGTGCTGGCCGAACGCGCTGGCATCCCTGCGGGCGTGTTCAACGTGGTACCTTCGTCGTCTTCCTCCGCCATCGGCAAGGAATTCTGCGAGAACCCCGCCGTGCGCAAGCTGACGTTCACCGGATCGACCGAAGTGGGCCGTATCCTGATGAAGCAAGCCGCCGATCAGGTTATGAAATGTTCGATGGAACTGGGCGGCAACGCACCATTCATCGTGTTTGATGACGCCGATCTGGATGCCGCCGTCGAAGGCGCGATCCTGTGCAAATTCCGCAACAACGGTCAGACTTGCGTGTGCGCCAACCGCATCTATGTGCAGGCCGGCGTCTATGACGCTTTCGCAGACAAGCTGAAAGCAGCGGTCGAGAAACTAAAGGTCGGAGACGGGTTTGAAGATGGTGTGACCCTTGGGCCGCTCATCAACCCGGCCGCTGGCGAAAAGGTCAAAGAGCATATCGAAGATGCCAAATCCAAAGGTGCCCAAGTAATTCTGGGCGAGGGCGGCGATATGAACGGCAACTTCCTGCCGCCCACAATCATGACCGGCGTGACCCAGGACATGATGGTCGCGACCGAAGAGACCTTTGGCCCGCTGGCACCGCTGTTCAAATTCGACACTGTCGATGATGTGATCGCAATGGCCAACGACACGATCTTTGGTCTGGCGTCCTACTTCTATGCCAAAGACCTCAGCCGCGTTTACAAGGTCGCAGAGGCGCTGGAATATGGCATCGTTGGCGTGAACACTGGCATCATCTCGACCGAGGTCGCACCATTCGGTGGCGTCAAGCAATCCGGTCTGGGCCGCGAAGGCAGCCATCACGGGATCGAGGATTACCTCGAGATGAAATACATCTGCATGTCGGTCTGATAGGCACTTGCGGGCGGAGGTTTCGACTGCCGCCCGATTTCGTTAGGCTTCCAGCGCTTTGGTGATTAGATTGCCCAACCGTTTGATCCCTTCGGCGATCTTGGCCTCGTCCGAGGTCGCATAGCTTAGCCGCAGCGTGTTGCGCCCCGACCCATCGGCAAAGAACGCATGACCGGGCACAAAGGCGACCCGTTCAGTTTTCAGCGATTCCGCCAACAGATCAGCCCCATCCAGCGCTTCTGGCAATGTCACCCAAATGAACATCCCGCCCTCGGGTTTGGTCCAACTGACGGCCTCTGGCATGTGCTCTCCCAATGCCTTCAGCATCACATCACGCCGCGCACTATAGGCGCTGCGAATGGTGGCAACATGGCTGTCAAAATGATGTTCGGCGACTTGGGTAATCGCGATCTGGTTCAACGTGGCGCTGTGTAAATCCGCCGCCTGTTTCATCAACACAAGCTGGCTGATCACCGGCATCGCGGCACAGACCCAACCGACGCGCAGACCCGGCGAAAGCGTCTTGGAAAAGCTGCCACAATAGATTGTGCGACACGCCTCAAGGTCACCCCCTTTGCGCGCGGCCTCAAGCGCAAGGATCGGCGGGATCGCCTCGCCGTCAAAGCGCAGCGATTGATAGGCGGCGTCTTCGATCACCGCGATCTCCATCTCGTCGGCCAGATCAATCACCCGCTCGCGCGCCGCGCGGCTGACGGTGGCACCGGTGGGGTTGGCGAAATCAACCGACAGATAGGCAAACTTGGCTTTGCCACCGGCGGCCTCGGCCTCTGCTGCGTAATCGGCACCTGAACGGTTGCTCAGCGGGTCCAGCTTGTCATAGCGCGGCTCATAGGCATTAAACGCCCCTAACGCGCCCAAATATGTCGGCCACCCCACCAAGGCGGTGTCACCGGGCGACAGGAACAGCTTTCCCAGATAATCCAACGCCTGCTGTGACCCTGATGTGATCAGGACATTTTCAGGTTTTGCGGGAATCCCAAGCTTCTTCATCTGCCCTGCGATCGATTTGCGCAGAGGCGCGTGCCCTTCGCTGGTGGAATATTGCAGGCCCTGCGCGGCCATCGGACCTGACAAAGCTGCGGCAAAGGCATCCTGAAACGCCGCCTTTGGAAACAAGGCCGGGTCCGGAATGCCCCCCGCGAAAGAGATGATATCGGGCTGATCCAGCAGCTTTAGCAGCTCGCGGATTTCGGACGCTTTCATGCGCGTCGCGCGTGTGGCAAAGATTTCCTGCAAGGACATCAGACATTCCCTTCTGTTGTATTCGCGGCACCTTGGCGCGGCCGGTATTTTATGTCAACAAATATGACCTAGTGCCGCAATTACAAAAAAGGCCCAAAGCATATGCCTTGGGCCTTCGGGTCTAAACCGTGATAGCGTTTAGTTTACGGCTTTGGCGTCTACGACATCCTTTTTCGTCGAACGCGCGGTGTTCGCGATCTGGATCTGACGCGGTTTCAGGGCCTCTGGCACCTGACGTTCAAGATCGATGTGCAACATTCCGTCGGCATGGAACGCCCCGGTCACCTGAACATGGTCCGCCAGATGAAAGCGACGTTCAAAGGCGCGGGTGGCAATGCCACGGTGCAGATAGGTTTTCTGGCTGTCCTCGTCCGCTTTACGCGCGGCCACGATCAGCGATTTCTCACGGACCTCGACGCTTAGATCAGCCTCGGAAAATCCTGCTACCGCGATGGTAATCCGGTACGCATCATCCCCCATTTTCTCAATGTTATAGGGTGGATAGCTGGGCTGGGCGACGTCATTTGTCAAAACCCGGTCCATCAGATTGGCAATCTGGTCAAAGCCGACAGTCGATCGGTAAAGCGGTGCAAAATCAAAATTACGCATGGTGTTCATCCTCATTCGAGCGATTTCAAGTTTCGGGCCTTCCCTACGGGACAGACCCTGTTTTCAATCCCGAAACCCTATCTAGGCGTTCCGGTTACAATGATGTGGGGATGGTTAAATGCCGTTTCAAGAGGCCATTTTTGCAGCGCTTGAAACCTACCGATCAGCCTTTTGGCTTTACGAATTTCGCGCCGGTTTCGCGTTTGCGATCCTGCGCATTGATACGTCTGCTGGCGGGTCCCGGTTCTTGGTAAACACCTTTTCCGGCGACCAACTCAGCCTGTAAAAGGGCAAGCGGTGCGCCTAGGGCAGTACCAAGCGATACCGCCTTGCCGTCGACCATCGCCTTGGCTGACACCACCGACACGATTTGCGGTGCGCCATTTTCAAAGGTAAAGATCGGTGCACCACTAGAGCCAAAATCAACCGAACAGGTGGTGACCAGCACACCTTCCTGACGGGCAAGCACACTGCATACTTCTTGCAATGACGGAGCCTCGGATCGGTCCTTGGCATAGCTGACAACGCCCAATTTCTCGCCTCGCCGCGGGCGACGGGCCGTTTCAAACGGTGTGATCGTGGTGTTTTGTATGGCGCGATCCAGTTCTAGCAAAGCCAGATCATTGCGCACCCTTTCCGAGGAGACCTCTCCGTCATAGATATAATCGGGATGCACAACAGCACGCCGGACCATACGGTATGCCCCGGCCCGGCCATTGCGCCAGCCCGCCAGAAATTCAACCTTGCCGTGATCTATGCGTTCCTTGCTGGTGCGATCATACAGGCAATGCGCCGCCGTCAGCACCAGACGCGGCGCGATCAATGCACCCGTGCAAAAGCCGGTGCCTGCGATATCTAGCCTGCCCACCGCTTCCCATGCGCCAGCCTCAATCCCGGAATCAAGACGCCGCAAACGCGCGTCCTGCGCCAAGCCGGCCGTGGCCACGGTCAGCGCCATAATGGAAAGGGCCACCCAACGCCGCATGGATAAAGTTCCCTCGCCTGAGATTTGAGTTCGATTTTACTAAGACTAATCCGTCTATAAGGCGAAAATGGGGCGAAGCCTAACGCAACATGGGAATCGGCGGTTTTGACCCAATTTCAGCGTTCAGGCTCGGGGGCTTGGGCCCACCCGAGGCCCAATCAAGCAGCTCAACAGTATGTACCACCGGAATGCCCGCTGCTGATCCGATTTGCATCATGCAGCCAATGTTCCCCGCCGCAATCACATCAGGATTCTTGGCTTGCAAGGTCTTGATCTTGCGATCTTTCAACTGCTTGGAAATCTCGGGCTGCATCAAATTATATGTCCCCGCAGAGCCGCAACACAGGTGTGAATCCGCCGGCTCTACCACCGTAAAACCGGCACGTTTCAGCAGATCCTTGGGAAAGGTTTTAATCTGCTGGCCGTGCTGCAACGAACAGGCTGCATGATAGGCAACAACCATCCCGTGATGCGCCGGCTTGGACGGTTCACGCGCATCTATACCGGCGATATCGTCCTTGGCAGGCTGCCGCGCCTCACCACCCTCGTGCGGATCGCCAAGGTCCATCAACACCTCGGACACATCGCGTGCAATCGCGGAAACCCGTGCCGCATCCGCCGCCAACGGATCGTTCCGGAACATATGGCCGTAGTCCTTTACTGTGGTGCCGCAGCCGGAAGTGTTAATCACGATGGCATCCAACCCCTTCCCATCCATCTCGGCGCACCATGCCTTGATGTTCCTGGCCGCCGTCGCGTGGCTTTCGGTGGTTTTGCCCATGTGATGGGTCAGCGCACCACAACAGCCCGCGCCTTCGGCTACAACAACCTCGCAGCCCATCCGGGTCAACAGGCGTATCGTAGCATCATTGATGTCGGTATTCAGCGCCTTCTGCGCACAGCCAGTCATCAGCGCCACACGTTTTTTACGGGTGCCTTGGGGGGCAAAGCTTTGTGGGTCATCATTGCGGCTGACAGGCGGGATCGTCTTGGGGGCCATTTCAAGCATTGCGCGCAACCGCGCATCTGGCATGAAACGTGCAAAAGGCCGCCCGATCTTGGCACCCAGCAGCGCAACCCGAAACCGCATCGGATAAGGCAAGATACGCGCCAACACCCAACGCAATGCGCGATCGCTGAAAGGCCGCTTGTAGCGTTGTTCGATATAGTCGCGCGCGTGATCGACCAGATGCATGTAATGCACGCCCGACGGGCAGGTCGTCATGCACGCAAGACAGGACAGGCAGCGGTCGATATGCTTGACCGTCTTTGCGTCGGGGTCACGGTCGTTTTCCAACATGTCCTTGATCAGATAAATACGCCCGCGCGGACTGTCCAATTCATCGCCAAGCACTTGATACGTCGGGCATGTTGCGGTGCAAAATCCACAATGCACACAGGCGCGCAAGATTTCGTTGCTGCGTTGGATGGCAGGGCTTTTCAGTTGCTCAGGCGTAAAGGTCGTTTGCATGGATTCTCCGGCGATTTCGGGTCTTTGACCCTGAACATCTTAAGGGTTTAGGCGATCATATAGCTGGCCAATGCCAGTCCGAACCAAGGGATGGTTGTTCCTGCCGTCCCGATAACCGCCGTAAGACGACGCATCGAGCGGCCCGGATCAGCGCGCCGCAAGGCTTGGGTCCCGAATGCCAGCACCGTGATCCAACCCCACCAGATCAGGACGATGCCCGCCACCGTCACCAGCGGTTCCTCCCCCCAATCCGGCATCGTGCCATAGCGTAACCAAATGGCACCCACTGCACAGGCAAGAGCGAAAAACACCAACATCCGCGATCCCATGGGCGAAGGTGCAGACATCGTTTGCACCCGGAACATCAACGGCCCGCCCACAAAAACGATCAAAAAGATCGCGATCAATGTCATGCCGCGTGCTCCATCAATCCGGCGTTATAGATCCCTTTAGGGTCAAATTGCGCCCGCAATCCTGCGGTCAAGCGCGCAACACCTGCGGTTTCAGGTTGAAACATGCCAAGCCGCGCAACCGTCTCCGCGTCGGCACGCACCAGCGTCGCATGACCGTCAAACGCCCCGATCTGCGCACGCAGATCATGCCCCGGCGAGGCCAGCAACCAGATCAACCCACCCGCCCAGTCGTAAAACCATGCCTCGGCACCTGATCGCTTCGCAATCTCAGGCCCGTCAGAAGGCTTGCACGACACCCGCCAGACATCGCCACCTTGCCCCTGAAATATCGCCACATCTCTGACCGTCATCCACATGCTTTCCGAAGCCTTCGCGTCTAGAACGTCCATTTCCGCCCCAGTTGTCGTCAACAGCGCCCGAAGCTGACCCAACCGATACGCGACGGAAGTTTCAAAACCCTCAATCCGCAACAGTGTTTTTTTACCGGCAGGATCATGTGCAGCGCCCGTCACTTCGAATGGGCTGCCAAGCGCGTGGGCCAAAGCCGACACACCGCCCTGATCGTCCAACCCGTGCAATACCAACGTCGCCTGCGTTTCGGGTCGTGGCAGCACTTTCATCGAAATTTCGCTCAACACGCCAAGGGTACCAAATGACCCCGCCATCAACTTGACCAGATCATAGCCGGTGACATTCTTCATCACGCGCCCACCGTTTTTGACCACAGCCCCACGCCCGTCTACAAAACGCACACCCAACAAGAAGTCGCGCGCAGCTCCGACTGAAATGCGTCGCGGGCCACTAACGTTTGCTGCCATTACCCCGCCAATGGTCGGTGTGCCCGTTGTCCCCAGCAGCCCGCGATGATCCATCGGTTCGAACGCAAGCCGCTGGTTTTCCTTGGCCAAAGCAGCCTCAATATCGGCAACCGGCGTTCCGGGTTTTGCAACCAAGGTCAAAGCGCCGGGTTCATATAACGAAATCCCGTTCAGACCTGCCACCGACAAGACATCACCAACAACCGGAACGCCCCGCGTCCCGCCACCACGGACAGCCAAAGGACCGCTTGCACCCTTAACCGCATCAACCAACGCATCTTCTGAGGTGATGTCCATATCTTCTCTGGCTCCTAAATATCCAAATCCGGCCGCCTGCCAAAATCGCAGGGGCCAGCGATTGCCCTACTCCGCGGCCAGCTTCACAGCGCGACGGCTTTCAGACGCATCCAGTGGGAAAACCTTGGCGGGGTTTAGCAGCCACAAAGGGTCAAACACATCCTTCACCGCCATCTGCGCGTCAAGATCGTCGTGGGCGTATTGCACATGCATCAAATCACGCTTTTCGATCCCGACGCCGTGTTCACCGGTAAGACATCCGCCAACCTCAACACACAGCTTCAGGACCTCGGCCCCGAATTCTTCGCACAGCTCAAGATCGCCGGGCTTGTTGGCATCAAACAGAATCAGCGGGTGCATGTTGCCGTCGCCTGCGTGAAAGACATTGCCCACCTTCAACCCGTAGTGATCACTCATCTCGCCGATGCGCTTCAAGACATGCGGCAAGGAAGACACCGGGATCGTGCCGTCCAGACACATGTAATCGTTGATTTGCCCCATCGCCCCAAAGGCCGATTTACGGCCCAGCCAAATCTTGGCGCTTTCCTCGGCTGATTTGGATTGGCGCAGCTCAACAGGATTATGCTGCTGGGCGATGTTGGAAATCAGTTCAAGCTGGTGATCAATCTCTGCGTCAGACCCTTCAACCTCGACGATCAGCAAGGCTTCGCACATCGGATAGCCAGCCTTGGCAAAAGCCTCAGTCGCCTCGATGCAGGGCCGGTCCATGAATTCGATCGCCACAGGCAGAACGCCCGCCTTGATAATGTCGGATACGCAGGCCCCAGCAACCTCGTTATCATCAAAGCCGATCAAGACTGGCCGCGCACCTTCGGGTTTGTGCAGGATGCGCAAGGTTGCTTCGGTCACGACCCCCAATTGGCCCTCTGATCCGCAGATCAGGCCCAGCAAATCCAACCCGCCAGCATCCAGATGCCCGCCGCCGACGTCGATGATTTCACCGTCCATCAGCACCATTTTCACGCCCATCAGATTGTTCGTGGTCACGCCGTATTTCAGGCAATGCGCACCGCCGGAATTCATCGCGATGTTACCTGCAATCGCGCAAGCCAACTGGCTGGACGGATCAGGCGCATAGAAAAACCCGTTTTCCTCGACCGCGCCCGTTACGCTTAGGTTGGTGCGTCCGGTCTGCACGCGAATGATGCGGTTTTCATAATCAGTCTCGATCACGTCGTTCATTCGCGCCACACCAAGGATGACACAATCGGCTGTCGGCAGCGCACCACCCGCAAGCGATGTGCCAGACCCGCGCGGCACCACCGGCACACCTTCCTCATGGCAAATACGCAGCACGTCTGACACCTCTTGGGTCGAAGAGGGCAGCACCGCGACCATGGGCGGGCAGCGATATGCTGTCAGCGCGTCGCACTCATAGGCACGCGTCTCGCGTTCATCGAAAATGACTGCATCTGCGGGCAGGACCCCTTGCAGACGCTCAACAACCCGCGCCTTGCGGGCCATAATGGCAGGGTTGGGAACAGGCATTTCCATGGCGAACCTCCAATTTGGTAAAATAATATGACCAATTTATACCATTGGCAAGTCTGAACACGCTGCCTATTCAGCTTTGTATGACTTGGATGGACCGTATCTCACTCTTTGAGCCGTTGGATTATGTGGCTTTGGCTGGCATTTTTGCGGCGTGGTTCGGGCTGACGTGGGTAATAGAACACGCCAATCCTAAACGCCCGTCGGTGTCTCATCTGATGGCGCAATACCGCCGTGAATGGATGGCGCAAATGATCACCCGCCAGCCCCGCGTATTTGACGCCCAAATGATCAGCACATTGCGGCAAAGCACGGCCTTTTTCGCATCGACAAGCGTCATCGCACTGGGCGGGACGCTTGCGCTGCTGGGAAATTCCGAACGGCTGTCGACAGTGGTCGCAGATCTGGCGCTGACCGATCTGCCAACAGTGGCGTGGGAATTCAAAATGCTGCTGCCGCTTGTCTTTCTGACTGACGGGTTTCTGAAATTTGTCTGGTCGAACCGCTTGTTCGGCTATTGTTCGGTACTGATGGCGGCGGTGCCCAATGAACCCGACGACCCGCGTGCGCCTATGCTGGCGAACAAGGCGGCCGAAATCAACATCACGGCTGCGCGCAGTTTTAACCGTGGGCTACGATCACTTTATTTTGCACTGGCAAGCTTGGGATGGGTGATTGGCCCTATTTTACTGGGCTTTACGGTGGTTTTGACGGTTGTCATCGTATGGCGGCGCGAATTTACTTCGCAGTCAAGGCGGATCCTATTGGAAAATGACGCGTTGTAGTGTAATCGCTCTTATTTGAAACTTTGGTGTCCTAATGTTTAAAATGTTCCTATCGGCCCTCTTTGTCCTGATCGCGCAAGCCGCAGTAGCCGATTACGCAACGATCAACTCGGTCCGTGCAATCCAGAAAGATGGATTGTGGTCATTTACAGTTACCATCAGTCACAAGGACACAGGCTGGGAACATTTTTCAGATGCCTGGCGGATTGTCGATCAGTCCGGCAAGCAGATTGCCATTCGCGAGCTGATCCACCCGCATGTCGATGAACAGCCTTTGACACGATCATTGTCCGGCATCGACTTGCCTGACGACTTGACAGAAGTTGGCATCCAAGTGCGCGACACCGTCGGTGGCTGGAACCCCGAGCTGAAGCGCGTGCCGCTGAAATAAGCATCAGACGCGGTGGTACGGCCCACCTGCGAGAATTGAGGCAGCACGGTAAAGCTGTTCAGCCACCATCACCCGCACCAGCATATGTGGCCAGACCATCTTTCCAAATGAGAGCGCATGATCGGCATCCTGCCGCATTTCTTTGGCGATCCCGTCCGCGCCGCCGATGACAAAGGCCACATCGCCCCGTCCCTGATCGCGCCACGCCCCAAGCCGGTTGGCAAAATCAGGTGACGTTTCGACCCGACCACGTTCATCCAAAACGCAAATAACCGCGCCATCAGGGATGGCACGGCGCAAAAGAGCAGCCTCGGCAGGCATACCACCGTTCTTTTTGTCTTCGACTTCGACAATCTGGATCGGCCCCAGCCCAAGGGCACGGCCCGTCCGGTCAAACCGGGTAAGATAATCGTCGATCAGATCTTTTTCGGGTCCGGCGCGCAAACGCCCGACCGCACAGATATGAACGCGCACCGCGAAATCCCTAAGGGCTTAGTGCGGCATCACGGCTGGGGCTTCTGTGGTCATCCACATCTTTTCCAGCTGATAGAATTCGCGCACTTCGGGACGGAAGACATGGACGATCACATCGCCGGTGTCGATCAGGACCCAATCGCCCGTATCCTTGCCTTCGACCTTTGGAGTGCGGCCATAGTCATCTTTGACCATCTGGGCCAACTTCTCGGCAATCGAAGATACCTGACGCGTCGAGCGACCAGTACATACGACCATGTAATCGCCGATCGCCGTTTTCCCGCGCAGATCAATCTGCACGATATCTTCGGCTTTGTCGTCGTTGAGTTGGGTCAAAATAGAAGCCAGCAGCGCGTCGCTTGTGGCGGTGTCATCACTGGCGTTCATCAAAACGGCCTGCGACTGCGCAGTGGGAGCTGCGTTTGAAAGTGTTGACAGGACATTGTCCTCCTTTAGGCGCGCCGACCGGCCCCCGGCGCTGGGGATACCTTAGAATAGGCGCGCCTAGGTTAAATTTCAACAACAAGCAAGGGCCACAAGCGCCTACCAGCCGTCTTCTGTGATGATATCGCCGTGCTTAACCCCCAGCTCTTTCAACGTATCACGCATTGCATCCACAAAGCCTTCGGGGCCGCAAAGATAGAACTTCTGGTCAAAACTGCTGATTTCTTTGGCCAAGAGCGCTTTATCAACCCTTCCAAAGTGCAAACCATCCGCTTTTTCATCGCTCACGGCGAAAACTGTGCGCAGCCCCTGCATCGCTTCCCACTGCCCGCGCAGAATAATGTCTTTTGCGGTTTTGTTGGAAAAGATGAGGGTTGTGCCGTCCAGTGTTCCGTCCAGATCACGTTTCTTGAGAATCGGTATGAAGGGCGTGATTCCCGCCCCTGCAGCCAGAAATACCCCCGGCCCCTGTTCTTGGCCCTGATCCTCGATTGCGCCGAATGGACCGTCGATCGTGACCTCTGCACCCGGCTCAAGCAGGGCAAGTTGTTCGGTCACGCCATCATGGTCGGGATAGGATTTGATCACGAACTCAAGATCCGGATCAGACGGCATTGATACAAAGGTAAAGGGACGGCCTGCGTCTTTCCAACCGTCTTTTTGGATCGCAAGTTCGGCAGCCTGTCCCGGTTCGAATTGCATCCCATCAGGGCGGCTGAACACATAGTGGTTCGTATCATGGGTCAGGGCGGATTTTGCTTTCAGTACAGATTTATCGGGCATTTAGGGTCTCCTTTGAGAACACAACGCGAACGGCCTTTGCCCGGTTCCATTAAACCGCTTTTGCAGCCCCCGCATGGCGGCCAAACAGGTCGCGCCACCCCTGATCAAGGGCGGCCACGGCATTGGGGTCAACCTTCTCAACGTCCTCCCAATAACGCCCCGTCGGGGTGTGATATCCCAAGGCGTCTTCTTTCTCGCGCAGGGCAGCATAGCGGGCACGGTCCAGATCAAGACTAAAGCAGCGTTTGCGCAGCGCATCGGGCTTGGCACGTGGAAACAGCAACGCAGAGGGGTCAGAGGACAAATTCACGCAAGCGCAGCCCTGTTCCGCGGCCACCAATGCAAGCCGCGCAGATTTGGCACCCAGATCGCGTAGGGTAATGTCGTCGCGCAACGGGTCTGCGGTGCCTGTGCCATAGAAATGCGTCTTGCCAGATGCGGGGTAAACCATGTCACACCCCATAAAGGCCATGATCGTGGGCCGCAGTGCCGACAAAGCCCAATAGGCAGTTGTATAGGCCATGGTCCCGCCCGCATAGACAAAGCCACCAAAGCGGTTTTGCGTGGGCACAAAGGCGCTGGCATCCACCAACTTTTGGTCGCGGGAAACGGCACCGGGCATGCGGTCTGCCGGAAAATCCTCGGGATAGACCAGCGCATTCCAGTCAGGGCGCACCTGCCACGCGTTGTTCATCACCACGATGTGGTCGAACCACTCAGAAGGCCAGTCCTGACTGGCCAGTACATTCGGGCCGCTCCCCAGAATCAGGACCACTGTCTGCTTGTCTGTCATGGGAACCCCCTCCGAGATCACAAGTTGTCATGAGAGATAGAACAACGGGTCGCCTCGGCAAGTTAACTGTCCTCGCGCATGGTCCGGTGCAGCGCAAGCTGGCTGTCGGGCAGCATTTTGACCTCGCGTTGCGGGAAAGGAATCGAAATGTTGTTTTCTTTGAAGATGTCCCAAAGTGCGAGGTACACATTGCCACGGATATTGGTCAGACCGCCGGTTGGATCCCTGATCCAGAAGCGCAGGATATAATCCACACTGCTGTCGCCAAAGCCGACGATGTGGCACACTGGCGCGCGGTCCTGCAGCACGCGGTTCACGCTTCGGCAAGCGTCGATCGCCAGTTTACGCACCTGATGCGGATCGTCATCATAGGCCGTGCCAAAATAGATATCGAGCCGGACAAAATCATCGGAGTGGGACCAGTTGACCACTTGTCCAGTAATCAGGTCCTCGTTCGGGATCAGATATTCCTTGCCGTCCCGCGTCACCACCGACGCATAGCGCGCGCCCAACGTCTGAATCCAGCCGAAGGTCTCTCCCAGGCTGATGACGTCACCGGGTTTGATCGATTTATCCAGCAAAATGATCACGCCCGATACAAGGTTGGACACCACTTTTTGCAGACCAAAACCAAGACCCACGCCAATGGCACCCGACAAAACCGCAAGCCCGGTCAGATCAATCCCGACAGATTTGACCCCCACAAAGAACGCGATGCCGTACAGGGTTATCTGGACCCCCTTGACCGCCAGCACCTGCATCGAGGGGCTGATGTCCTCGTTCTTGCGAATGGTCGCGGCTGTCGTCTGGCTGACGATGCGGGCCACGGCGAACAACAGGCCGATGGCCACAATCGCGGTCAATACTGTCAGAACCGACAGCCTGAATTCACCGATCGTCAGCGCCAGCGAATCCAGAAAGATCGACACGTCATCCACAAGGTTCAGTGAATTCAGCGTCGCATAAATCCAAAGACCCCAAGTCACCAACCGCCGCATTGGCCGGTTACGCACCAATCTGGTGGCAAAGGCGATACAGACCCAAATCGCTGCCAAGGTCGAAAATATCCCGATCAGATAGGACCGCGACGGCCAGGTGATGTTTTGCATCACCAGATAGATCGCCCCCGAAATCAGAACGAACCAGATCAGACCCAGACGCCGCTTGATCTGGACGATCATGCGCAGCTGCCATTTGGCCCAACCCTCTTGGCTGCGGACCCACGCCTGCACCCAGTTGCCCGACATGCGGTGCAAACCCCAAGACAGCAGCGCCACGACGATCAGGATAATGATCTGATACTGCCGCCACCCCGGTTGCAACATGCTTTGGGCAAGGTTTGCGCCCCCGACAATCAATGCCTCCAAGCTTGCGAGAAAGTCGGAAAAGGGATCAGAATCCATGATAATATTCTCGCAGATAGTTAAAATACGCTCGGCGATGTTGGGACAATACAACCGATTGAGCAAGCAGCGATCTGCCAGAACCAATCCGCGCCCGTGATCCCAACGGCGACCACGGGATCGGCAGGGGCCAAATGCGCCCCTGTCAGAATCCTTGAACATAGGGCGCAAAGCGTCTAATTAGCACGGCATGACACATGTTTCAGACGTCTTGTTCAACATCGGTGACCGCGCGCGTTTGCGCGAACGCTTCTTTGGGGCAACCCGTACGGTGCTGGCGCAGCTATAAGCGCCCCGAACTGCTGACGTTTCTGAACACCACACCCCATACCTAACAGACGGGAGAGGACCTCATGTCCCCCAAAACGCTCTATGATAAAATCTGGGATGCGCATGTCGCGCATGAAGCCGATGACGGCACCTGCTTGCTGTATATCGACCGCCATCTGGTCCACGAAGTGACCAGCCCGCAGGCCTTTGAAGGTCTGCGCATGACGGGCCGCAAAGTGCGCGCACCTGAAAAAACCATCGCCGTGCCGGATCACAACGTGCCTACCACGCTGGACCGCGCAAATGCCAAAACCATGACCGAAGACAGCCGTATTCAGGTCGAAGCGCTGGACACCAACGCCAAGGAATTCGGTCTGCACTATTACCCCGTGTCCGACGTGCGTCAGGGCATCGTGCACATTGTCGGCCCAGAACAGGGTTGGACATTGCCCGGCATGACAGTCGTTTGCGGCGACAGCCACACCGCGACCCACGGTGCCTTTGGGTCGCTTGCCCACGGCATCGGCACGTCCGAGGTTGAACATGTTCTGGCGACGCAAACGCTGATCCAGAAGAAATCCAAGAACATGAAGGTCGAAATCACCGGTAAACTTGCCCCCGGTGTGACCGCCAAAGACATCACCATGTCCGTCATTGGCGTGACAGGCACGGCTGGCGGCACCGGCTATGTCATCGAATATTGCGGCGAAGCGATCCGCGATCTGTCCATGGAAGGGCGCATGACCGTCTGCAACATGGCGATCGAAGGCGGCGCACGCGCAGGTCTGATCGCACCAGACGAGAAGACCTTTGAATATTGCATGGGCCGGCCCCACGCACCGAAAGGTGCCCAATGGGAAGCAGCGCTTGCATGGTGGAAAACGCTGTTCTCTGACGATGATGCCCATTGGGATCATGTGATCACGATCAAAGGTGAAGACATCGCTCCGGTCGTAACATGGGGCACCTCGCCCGAGGATGTTCTGCCGATTGATGCAAAAGTGCCTGCGGCGTCCGATTACAAAGGCGGCAAGGTTGATGCGGTAACGCGGTCCATCGAATACATGGGCCTTACCGAAGGCATGGCGCTGACTGACATCGAAATCGACACCGTCTTTATCGGGTCCTGCACCAACGGCCGCATCGAAGACTTGCGCGCCGCAGCCGCAATCCTGAAGGGCAAGAAGGTCAAAGACGGCTTGCGCGCCATGATCGTACCCGGCTCGGGGCTTGTCCGCGCACAGGCCGAAGAAGAAGGCCTTGCCGATATCTTTAAGGAGGCCGGTTTCGAATGGCGTCTTGCGGGTTGTTCCATGTGTCTGGCGATGAACCCCGACCAACTGGCACCGGGCGAACGTTGCGCATCGACATCGAACCGCAACTTTGAAGGCCGTCAGGGCTTTAAGGGGCGCACGCATCTGATGTCACCCGCAATGGCCGCTGCCGCCGCGATCACCGGGCGTCTGACCGACATCCGCACGTTCGACGCATAAGCGCATAGGGGGTCACGATGGACACAGTCACAAAAACACGGGCCAAGATCGGAACCGCCTGGATCGGGCGCGAACTGTCTTGGCTTGAGGTTTTGATGCTGGAATCCTTTGTGGCCACCGGGCACGAGGTCACGTTGTTCTCGGACCAGCCAGAGGCCATGCCAAAGCTGGACGGCGTCACGGTCACACACATGCGCGAAGTTTTCGATTATTCGGAAAACGAACGCAAACACATGCCACCCGCCGCTTTTGTAGATCTGTTCCGTTTGAATATGATCGCCAGAACCGCACTGACGTGGGTGGATACTGATGTGGTGTCGACCAAGCCGCTTGAACTTTGGAATGGCTATCTGATGGTCCGCGATGGTGAGATAGATTACGACCACATCACCAACGCGTTCCTCTGCCTGCCCAAGACATCTCCGGCGTTGATCCAGATGGTCGACGAGGTCGCCAAGAAAGACCTTGATTACAGCTGGATGCGGCACCGGATGCGCAAGCAGATCCTTGAGCTTCCCCAAAAGGACCGCTTTATCGGGGCATCGAAAATCAGCCGTCAGGTTTATGGCCCCAGCTATGTGACCTCGCGGCTTGTCGCCACTGATGAATTCGCCATGGCCCGCCCCAAAGAAACGCTGGACGCGGTGCCGTGGGACCTGACAGATCTGTTCTTTGATCCCAAGGGGGGCTGCTATAACTGGTTCACTGACGATACCGTCGGTGCCCATATTGCCCTGTCGCAACTGCGCAAACGCCATATCAACAAGGGGCCACAGCCCGGATCATTCCTGCACAGCATTCAGGAAAAGGTTCAAGCCTTCCGTAAGGCGCAAGCCAAGGCATAGGCCCCTCAACTTATTCGGTGCCAGACGCACCACAGACCACAGAACGAGGATACCATGGATAAATTCGATAAACTTTCGGGCGTTGCCGCCCCCATGCCGATGGTGAACATCGACACGGATATGATCATCCCCAAGCAGTTTCTGAAAACCATCAAACGGTCCGGCCTTGGCGTGAACCTGTTCGACGAAATGCGCTTTGACCGCGATGGCAACGAAGTACCTGATTTCGTGCTGAACAAACCACAGTACCGCGCTGCCGAAATTCTTGTCGCAGGCGAAAACTTTGGCTGCGGATCGTCGCGCGAACATGCGCCTTGGGCGATCAAGGACTTTGGCATCCGCTGCGTGATCGCGCCCAGCTTTGCCGATATCTTTTACAACAACTGCTTCAAGAACGGCATTCTGCCGATTGCCCTGCCGCAAGAACAAGTCGATGTTTTGATGAAAGACGCTGAAAAAGGGTCAAACGCGCGGATCGAGGTTGATCTGGAAGCGCAGACAATCACCAGCTCGGATGGCGACGTGATCAGCTTTGACGTCGACAGCTTTAAAAAGCATTGCCTGATGAACGGCTTGGACGACATCGGCCTGACCATGGAAAAAGCGGCGTCCATCGACAGCTTCGAAACGACGGCATCACAGGCGCGCCCTTGGGTCTAGCACAGATTCTACCAGCAGTTATTTAATTTAACCGCTGGTAAGTTAAATATTGCTTCTGTTGTGGGCGGCACGCCCCTGCCCACAACATCTTGCGGTTTGCCTCTTTTTCGCCCGATGATTGATGCAAGAACGCACCACCGCTGCCCTCAAAATGCCCTAGCCCTTAAGTCATATTAACTAAGAGACTTGAGAATTAAGACGAAAGAAGGCACAAATTGGGCAACAATGAGGCAGGCCCCCGTTACACGGAGGCAACAAGTTGGAACAAGACCGCGGCATCGAACCGTGGCTGGCCAGTTTGGAAGGGTAGTTTTGTGATTGCACGTATCTCCGGCGCGCTTGCGCGCGGCATTTTGGTGGCGTTGTTGGTGGCTACTCCGGCACTGATGTTGCCTGATGTCATTACCGATTCCAGCCAGATCACGATGCTTGTTGCACTGCTCGCGTGTTTTCTGACCTTCATCGAATATAACTCCAACTTTCCCAGCATCATCGAATTCCGCGAGGCTGCCCCCTTCAACCGGCTGCGCTTTACCTCGCTTGCGGCAACGGTTTTGGTGCTGACGATGATCTTGCAAGGCAAGACCGACCCGACCGCGATGACGGGCGCGCTGACATCAATTGGCACAATCATCGGCAACGCGATGGATTTCCCTTATTCGCCGGTCCGGATGATCGTGCTAATGCTGCCCGAGAATTCAGACCAGGGTTTGATCGCTTCGGTGCGGACCTCGGCCGGGATGGCCTATCTGATCTCGCTTGTGTCGATGGCGGCCTTCCTGATCCTTGTGCGCGCAATGAACTGGCCCGCCCGCAAGGGCGCTTTTAACGTCTGGGTCAACCTGCCATTGTTTGACCCCACCGCGGGCGGCGACGTGATCTATCGTTTGCAGCGCGACGCGCGTATCAACATCGCCCTTGGGTTTTTACTGCCCTTCCTGATCCCTGCGGTGGTCAAAGCCGCTGCTGATCTGATAGACCCGATTACATTGCAGAACCCGCAAACCCAGATTTGGACAGTTGCCGCATGGGCCTTTCTTCCGGCAAGCATCATCATGCGCGGCATTGCCATGGGCAAGATCGCAGACATGATCGAAGAAAAACGTCGCAGGGCCTATGCCGCCGACACCGACGAGCAGGCGTTTCAGCCGGCCTGATCCTGTGGGCTTTGCTTTGCACAGGCGCGGCGTTGGCCGATCCTGTGCGCATTGCCACCTTCAACACCGAATTATCGCGCAAAGGCCCCGGCCTGTTGCTGCGCGATATACTCAAAGGCGGCGACGCCCAGATTGATGCGGTTATTGCCCTGATTACAGAGGCCGCCCCTGACATTCTGGTGCTGCAAGGCATTGACTATGACCTGCAAGCGGCCGCGCTGCATGCCCTTGCATATGCGATCAACCAGACCGGCCCTGATTACCCGCACCGCTTTGCCCTGCCACCCAACGCGGGCCGTCAAACCAGCCTTGATCTGGACGGGAACGGCAAAACCGGAGAGGCCCGCGATGCCCAAGGCTATGGCCGCTTCTTCGGTGCCGGTGCCATGGCGATCTTGTCGCGCCATCCAGTCCTGACCGACGGCGTTCAGAATTATACCGCAATGCTGTGGCGCGACCTGCCGGATGCTGCGTTACCGGTAACCAAGGATGGCCCGTTTCCGTCGCTTGCCGCGCAGCAGGTGCAGCGGTTGTCGTCCAATGGCCATTGGGTTGTGCCCATCGCTGTGCCCGATTTGGGCACCGCAACGCTGCTGACCTTTCATGCGACCCCGCCGGTTTTTGACGGCCCCGAGGATCGCAATGGCAAACGGAACCATGATGAGATCATGTTTTGGGACCACTACCTTGCTGGCAAGATGGCGATACCGCCAGAGAACGGATTTATCCTTTTGGGGGGTGCCAATCTGGATCCAAACCGGGGTGATGGCTTGCGATCTGCGATCAAAACGATACTCAGCCACCCGCGCCTTCAAGATCCGACGCCGGACCAGACGACCGCAGTTTTTGACAATATCGACCCGCTGCGCGTCGATTATCTGCTGCCCTCAACCGACTGGCACGTTGTGGCAACAGGCCGCGCGCAAGACCCAGCAGCCAGCCGTCACAGCCTGATCTGGGTCGATCTGGACCGCTAGCCGTTCTTGACGGCCCCACCTGCCCGCGCTACGCCGCTTGCAACATATTTTTCAGGAGTTTTCGCATGACCAATCCAAGTTTGCTTATCCTCGCCGGTGACGGCATCGGCCCCGAGGTCATGGACCAGGTTGTCCGCATCATTGATTGGTACGGTGACAAGCGTGACATGGCGTTCGACGTCGAACATGATCTGGTCGGCGGTGCCGCCTATGACAAGCACGGCACGCCCCTGCATGACGATACGATGGCCAAGGCGCTGGAAGCGGATGCGGTTCTGTTGGGTGCCGTCGGTGGCCCCAAATATGACGTGCTGGATTTCAGCGTAAAGCCCGAACGCGGTCTGCTGCGGTTGCGCAAGGAAATGGACCTGTTTTCCAACCTGCGCCCCGCACAATGCTTTGACGCATTGGCTGATTTCTCGTCGCTCAAAAAGGAACTGGTTGCCGGTCTAGACATTATGATCGTGCGCGAACTGACGTCCGGCGTCTATTTCGGCGAACCGCGTGGGATTTTCGAAGAAGGCAACGAACGTGTTGGCATCAACACCCAACGCTATACTGAATCCGAGATCGACCGCGTTGCGCGGTCGGCCTTCGAACTGGCCCGCCGCCGCGGCAACAAGGTCTGTTCGATGGAGAAAGCCAACGTGATGGAATCAGGCATCCTGTGGCGCGAAGTCGTGCAAAAAGTCCACGACGAGGATTACCCAGATGTCGAACTGACCCACATGTACGCTGACAACGGCGCAATGCAGTTGGTCCGCGCGCCCAAGCAGTTTGACGTGATCGTCACCGACAACCTGTTCGGCGATATCTTGTCTGACTGCGCCGCAATGCTGACCGGTTCGCTGGGCATGCTGCCATCCGCGTCTTTGGGTGCGCCCAATGCCAACGGTCGCCCCAAGGCGATGTACGAACCCGTACACGGCTCTGCGCCTGATATTGCGGGCCAAGGCAAGGCAAACCCGATCGCCTGTATCCTCAGCTTTGCCATGGCGCTGCGCTATTCCTTTGACCAAGGCGACGAGGCGACGCGCCTTGAAAAAGCGATTGAAAGAGTTCTGGCCGATGGCGCACGCACGGCTGATCTGATGGGCCCCGAAGGGGGCACGCCGATTTCGACCACTCAAATGGGTGACGCGATTTTGGCCGCACTCGACGCCAGCCTCTAAGCCTTGATTGCCCCCGACCCCGAAAACAGGTCGGGGGCATCGATACCCCAAAGATCAGGCAGACAGCATGAGCCAGACAAACAACATTGCTGAACCGTCTGCCGCCCTTGGTTCTACCTTGCGCGGGATGATTTTGGGGCTGGTCGCCTTTGGTGTCTATGCAACCCATGATGCCGCGATCAAACAGCTGGGGGAAACATACTCTCCGGTGCAAATCGTTTTCTTTGTCGTTCTGCTCAGCTTTCCTGTCGTGACGCTGATGCTGATCAGTGACAAGACCGCCGCGAATTTGCGGCCCAAATCACCTTTTCTGACGCTGGTGCGCACAATTGCCGTTGTTGTCGGCGGGTTCAGCGCATTTTACGCCTTTTCCGTCCTGCCCTTGGCCGAAACCTATGCGATCCTGTTCGCCGCCCCGATCCTGATCACGATCCTGTCCGTCCCGATACTGGGTGAGGTCGTGCGTGCACACCGTTGGGTCGCCGTGGTCGTAGGGATGCTGGGCGTGCTGGTCGTACTGCGCCCCGGCACTGCGGATCTGGGCATTGGCCATCTGGCCGCCTTCATCTCAGCCTTTGGCACCGCGCTGACATCGGTTGTGATGCGCAAGATCGGAGGTCAGGAACGTCGCGAGGTGCTGCTGCTGTATCCACTGTTGGCGAATTTCGTGGTGATGCTCTGCCTGTTGCCCTTCGTCTATGTCCCCATGCCGATTGAGGATTTGGGGCTGGTGCTGGCGGTATCTGT
>NZ_JBFEKM010000003.1:0-60369 GCF_041552635.1 Sulfitobacter sp. | reverse complement strand
GCTAGATTAATCTCTTTGGGAATTGTCAGAGGTGTATTTTGGTGTAGGCTGATCACCAACGCGTGCTCAAATTGATGGGGCAGATGGCGAAGCGAAAAGGAATAGTGTCATGGCTGATATCGCATTACGGGGTGATCAACTTAAAAAGATGATGGCCATGGCCAAGAAACGCGATTTGAGTTTCGCCTATTGTCCGGGTAACGATCCCAAAGAAGACGTTTTCGTTTTGGACCGCAAGAAAAAACCCGAAGTGATCGGCCGCGTGGCCCGCGGCGAAAGTACAGGCACCAAGCTAGGCTATGGTACGGCAAAGGTCAAAGGTCGCGTTATTTCGCTGACTTGTGAACGCGAACTGCCGCAGATGGCCAAAAAGCTCAAGAAATTCCTGAAGTTCGAAAAGATTCCGATGAACGTGCTGGTGATGGATGCCAGCGGTAATGTTTTGGAAGAAGATATCGAAGACATGCCTGACGACGGGCTGCTGGATGATGTTGCGGACGACGGTTTTGACGATGACGACGATGCTGGCGGCCCCGATGAAACCGAAGACGCCGCCGCCGAGCCCAAATCGGCTGAAGCTACAGCGGAGGAGGGTGCTAGCGCCGCGCCTGCCGGTGACAATGCAGAGTTGCTCAAGCAGCTCAAGGCGCGTGCAGTACAGGTTCAGGGCGCAATAAAAGGCGTAAAGCAAGAGGCCCAAGCCCCATTGATTGCTGGGTTCAAGACTGCGGTTGGAGCCTTGCAGGGCGGTGATCTGCCCAAAGCCGACGATATGCTGACCAAGCTTGAGCGCGCGATTGGCAAACTGTCGGCGGCCAGTGAAGCGAGCGCGCCTGCCGCCGCTGCTGAGGATCCGGCCCTTGCCAAGCTTGCCCAGGTTTCTGCCGTGCTTTCCAAGCGCATCGATGCCTTGGAGAATGTTGAAGGTGCTTCCCGGTTGCGGGCGGCGCATGGCATGCTGGACGAACAGATCGCGTTGGGTGATGCGAAAAAAGCCACCGGAACGGCGAAGGCATTGGGCGACGCGATCGCGCGCTTGGCCGAACAATCTGCTGCCGCCCCCGCGCCGGAGCCTACACCGGCTGCTGCTGCGGACGGTGACGCTGATTTGGGTGCTGAATGGCGCGACGCCCGTGCGGATCTTGAACCGACCATCCTTGACCTGTTGCAGCGCGGCCTTGGCGACGTGGGCAAAATGCGCGCGGTTCTGGCTTATTTCACTGAAAAGGGCGAAGCAGATGATTTCGCCGGTGCCATGAAGGCGGTGCCCGGTCTGAAAAAGCTGATTGCCGATGCACAAGCCGCCGAACAGACCGCCGCAGAAAAGGACATTCCCGCAGGTGTGGTTCCTTACGTCCGCGCCCGTCTGGATTGGTCGAAAACCCGCATCTCGTTGCAATCCGAGATGACAAAACTTCAGGATTCGATCCTTGCCGTGTGTCAGGGCGAAGAATTTCCGACAATCGCGAATGATACCAAGGCGCTGTTCACCTACCTCGATGCGCTTGATACGCGTCTCGAAGACGCTTTGGAGGCGTTGGTGCAAGAACCAGACGGTGATAAGCGCGAAAAGCTGAAGGACGACGCCCGCAAAGTGCTGAGCGAATTCCAGAGCGAACTGGACACGCCATTTTTCCAGACTGTCGACGGAAACAACGGATTCAAACCCGTCAACGTGCGCGGTGCCGCGATCGCGTCGCTGGGCAAAGTGAACGAAGCGTTAAGCATGGCGGCCTAAAGGATCAGGCCAAGGCGGGCTGATCGCTAAACTATGGGGCGACGGGCACCGGTTGATATTCCGGTGTCGGCTCTGACAAAGACATCGTGACCTGATAGGCCAGCCCCAGATATTTGTCGTCCGCAAAGAAAACGAGGGTGCCGCCGTCAATAACGGGCGGGGCTAGTCGTGACAGATCAGGTTTACCAAAGTCCCGCAGGCGGGGCTGGCCCTGTTGCCATTCGGCCCCTTCTTCGGCGTCATACCGAGCCATGTAATCAATGCGGAATGCAGCAGGGTCCAGAATAACGCCGTATTCAAAACCCTCGCTCAGGTGATTGACAGCCAACGCTGCATCCTGCGCATGATTGGGCTGTACCAGCGCAGGCACCGCTGCGATCAGGGGCGCAATTTCGGTATATTCCGCCTCATAGGCCACGCGAACCATCGGCATGCCTGTTGCGTCCATCATCAGATCAATCTGCGGTAAGTCCATGGTTTACGTCACCTTTCCTTGGTGTCTTGCAGCGGTATGTATCATTGGTCTTTGATCCAGTTCGTCTTGAGCCACTTGTCATCCATTGGCGACATCGTGCCGCTTACGGCCCATTTGACCCACATCCGTGGTTCGCCTGTCAGCGGGTCAGGGGCAATGACAAACAGTGCTTTGTCTGCCTCGCTTCCCCAGTTTGAATCAGCGATCACGAATTCCGGCACGCCCATTTCTGCCGCCATCATCGTTGTCACGGCAGTTTTCTGCTTTTGATCCTCGGCGGCCAGCAGGTCAGCCTTTTTCTTTCTGATCTCGCTGGGGGCGGGCAGGGGGTTTTGCTTGGCCACCCAAGCGTTTGACTTGCGGTTGACTGACGCAGTTTTCCATGGCTCCAGCTTGATCGTGATATAGCTCTCAAGCTCGGCCGGGGTCATGTCAGTGTCGGGGGGCGTGGCAAAAGCGGCCTTGATCAGGTCTGTTTCGGCGTCATCCACCGCCCAAGGCAACACCGCATCTATGCGCTTGCCATAAAGGTAAGCAGCACGGTCCTTCGGCAGTTTCTGCGTCGCGATCTTGAGGCCCGGATCAACCAGCTTGGCCTTAACGTTTTTGTCAAATCCTGGCGGATCGTTCAATTTGGCAAAATCACCTTCGGGGGCGACAGCGTTAAAGGCGTGGATCCCGCCTGTTGACACCATGGTCATGTCACCGCCGCCCATTCCTGAAATCGCCTTAAGAACCTTGACCGCCCGTTCCCCTATGGTGTCGCTCGAATTCTCGCTGACGACATCGTGCCCGCGCAGATTTGCGGGCCGTTTGCTGCCGTCATCCTGTGGCAACAGGACCGCCCCTGATGAATCGCCCCACCCGCCAAAGGACATTTCCCACGGTTTGTCATTGCCCGCCAGCTTGTCGATCCCGGCCACGAATGCAGGTTCATCAATATAGGCTGAAACCTTGTCGCGGTTCGCATCGTCCAGACCTGCTGATGCAACGGCTTCAAGCGCCTTGCGCTTGATGAATTTCACAAAGTCGGCCTGCGACAGAACCTCTTCCTTGGTGTCGATGGTAACCATCTTGTAGACACCCTTGGACGATGATCCGTCAGCACTAACCGCGCCGGCAACGCGGGTGGGGTCATAAACAAAGGTATACCCCCCGATAACGGCCTGTTGCAGCTTGGGTTCAAGCTTCAGCCACGCGTCGGCATCCACCTCGTTTTTGAGCGCACCCAAGGACGGTTCAGATGGATCACGGACCCCGAACATCGCTGCGTTCATGCGGCCACGTTCGCGACTACTTTGCAAACGGGCCGCTGCTGTGGCGATCGAATATTCAAGGCTGCGCGCTAATGGTTCATCACCCGGCGGCAGATTTGTAACGGCGGGGACGGGGCGGCCATGTTTGGGGTTGAACACACCTGTTGTGGCGATATCGCGGTACATTTCCATCAACGCGACCGGATCGTCATTTTGCAACTTGCGCAAAGGCGCGGTGGCAAAACACGACCCGACATCGCCTTGGGCAATGGGCGTCGTCATCGCCTTGAGAATACCAACCTGAATTTTCTCTTTGATCTCGTCTGCCTTCAACGGGTCGTCAAAGTCTTCAGCCGGGATACCCATTTGCGCGCTAAGCAAAGACCGCGAAGCAGGCGATGCGGGCACAGCCGTCACCGAATTCAAAATGGTCTCGGCCTTGGCCCGTCTTGCGTCGCCTTGGGTTGGATCGCCAAAGTACTCTTTCAGATTTCCCATCTGTTCGGACAGGGTAACCGTGGCGTTGAAACTGGCGTCAAAACCGTGGCGTTGTTCGATCAGCATCGCGTTGAACGCAGGGCTGTTAAGGTCAAGCTTGACGCCCGCTGGCACCCCTTGGGATGCGGGGGTCCGCTGGATCATTGTCTCGGCGGCGGTGGTTGCGCGCGACGCCGCGACGTTTTTCATCGAATAGTCGGTCAATGCCCGCATATTGGCGTCTTGTTTGTGGGGAACTCCGTTTGCCACGGCCTGTTGCGCCTCGGCGGTGAATTCCGCACCGAAAAACGCGGCCTGCTTCAGCGCATTTTTCGCGTAACTCATGGCTTGGCCTTCCCCCATCGTCTGGGCCGGGGGGACAACGCCGTCGCTGCCAGCCGGGGGTTGCCACAGGAATTTCGTCTCGCATTGTTGGGCCATAAGCAGGGCAGTTTGTGCCAGCGCCTGTTTGTCCTTGGCACCGGGTGCCAATGCGCAGGTCTGAATGGCAATATCGGGGTTCTTGTCGAACAGACCGACCACATCCTCCAGCATGTCCTCGGGGATCGGATGTGCGGCAAGGGGGGACAACGGCCCAAAGGTAATCGCGTCGAGCATCGCGCGTTGGCTTTTTGCGGCTTTCAACTCCTTCTCGGCGGTAGCGACCTCAGCTTTCTTGGCGTTATAGTCTCTAGCTTTTTCGTCTTTTGCGGTTTGTGCAATCAGGGCAATCTGCAACGATGCTTCGCACACCAGTCGTGCCGCTTCGACTCCGGTACGATCCTCGTCGGTGGCCGCAGCCCCCAGCAAGGTCACGCGTTCTTTCTCATCCGCGAGAGCCTGTTTCAGGTCTTCAAAATCTGCCTTTTTTACTTTGAAATCATCGTTCAGGGGGGTCCAATCGGCAAGCAAGACGGCCAATTCATCCGCGCGCTCTTTCGCTTCTTTCCCTTTGTCCTCGATATAGGTCCGCGTGGCTTCTTGGCCTTTCAGGATCGTTTTAGTGCTTTGCAAGCTTGAAATCACGGCATTGCCTGCGGCTTCATTCGCATCCAGCAATGCTAGCACGCCATCAGCATGTGCATCGGACGCCCCAAGAGCTTTGAACTGTTCCTTTTGAATCCGGCTATCGAGTTCAATAGAAAGATTATAAAAAGTGATGCATTTCGACTGGAGTGCACTCAGCAGCGGCACGAGTTTCAGAATTTCAACGGGGTCGCCGGTGGCCAGTGTCGACAGGATCATCTGATTTTCGGCGGTGATTTCGGCGCGTGTGGACAGCAAACCCGCCTGTTCCGGCTGGCTGTCATATTCCGTCAGATTGATGTCCAGTGCATCTGTTATATCCTCTTCAACGTCATCATAAGCTGCCTGAACCTGAGTAATCACAGCCTGTGTCGCATCATCGACCAGCGATGTGGCAGCATCCAAAGTCACCCAGACCGTAAGCCTGCCAGCAAGGATGCGTAGGGATGCAGCGTCGTTTTGATCAACGGCAGAAACTGCGGCTTGCAGGTCTTTTGCGTCCTGAACCACCGCGGCAAGGGCGCCTGATTGAGGCGTCGACGCAAAAGGCGTCACGTCCAATGCAACAACTTCAGCCAGCCGCGCCGTCGCGGTTCCTGCGGCTTTGTCCAGCGCGGCCCGTGCGGCGGGCAATTCACCAGCCTCAACATAGGCGGCGTTGATGGCCTGTTCAAAAACGGTAATGGCTGCGCGTGCTTCGTCTATCTGCGCCTTGGTCGGTAACGGATCAGCCAGCGGGCGCAGCACGTTTTGACGGGCTTGATCAATTGCGGCTACCGCGTTCTGACTAAACCCGACACCAGTGACTGGACCGACTTCGGCACGTAGAAGATCAGCGGCACTGGTCAAATCTGCGCGCAAACGCTCCATCGCCTGAATGGCGGGTGCCATGCGTTGTGTTGCATCATCAAACGCGCCGGCCTGATTACGTGCACGGGCGGTTTCGGCCTGCGCCAGAACGGCGGCCTTTTGGATATAGTCGTCCGGAACGAGGGCGGCACGTTGATCAAAAAGCGTATCCAGCTCAGAAAACTTGCCAAAGGCATCGATGATGCCCTTGTTGGTTTCGGTCTTATATTTGTCTCTGAACAGGTCGCGGATACTGGTTTTAAGGAAACTCTTCAAAAAGTTTTGCTGTTCGGGCGATAGCTCCTGCCACGTTTTCATGCAAATCCTCTGGCAAATTAATTTCAAGGAAACCTACAGCACCAGCTTGCATATACCTAGTCTGTTTTTGAACAATCAGCATCAGTTTTACACACGAACGGACCGATGAAAAGTTCGGCTTTGTGGCGGGAACCTTTAACTCCGCAAGGAGCAGTTCCCGATCTGCAGCCGATCTGGTCATGAGAATTTTGTCGGGTTCGCGCCGCAGGTCATCGCTGTTCTGGGTGCCTGCGGCAATGGTCTAGATCCGCGCGTCGGATGGCAAACTCTGGCGGTCGAGAGCATTACACAGCAGGGAAAACTGCGGATCGTTGTTCGCAGTAAGCATCAGAAATCCGTCTACTCACTCGAAGGTTCCGGAAGGCGGCGCGCGCTCCAGACTTCGTTTTGGTTCTGCTCGGGCTTCCCCCGGCGGACAAGTACTGCGTCGCAAACGCGGCCATCAACATCAGTGCGGTATCAGGCATCGCGGAATTGATGTGCGACGCCTTTGGTAACCGCTCTACCGCTCTACCGCGCGCCGAACAGCGAGAATGCCGAAGGGCGCGCCCAACTTGGTCGGGTGCCACGCAGCCTTCGTTTCGCAAGCACCCCAAAAGGGGGCAGATTTCGTTGCGACAGTCACAATACATATAACCTAAATTATGTAACATAAAGGTGAAGATGAATTCCACGCGCTAGTACAGGAGCGGTGGAATTCCGTGTCGTATTCGTGACCACGGTCATATGGCCCAGTATTCATCAACCCTTTGTGCTGTCACAACCGTGGGTTATTAAACCGACAGATATTGGTCGCGAATTTCCGGATGTGCCTGAAGGTCGGCCAAACTTCCGGCGAATTTTTGGGTACCGTGTTCAATGATCACCACGCCATCGGCAACAGCTTGGGCAAAATGCAAGTTCTGTTCTGACAAAAGAACGGTCAGCCCTTCGTCTTTGAGCTGCAAAATCACCCGCGCCATTTGTTCGACGATCACCGGTGCGATCCCTTCGGAGGGTTCATCAAGCAAGATAAACGCCGGATTGCCCATTAATGTGCGCGCGATCGTCAGCATTTGCTGTTCACCACCCGACAAGGCCTTGCCGCGGTTGCTACGTCGCTCAGCAAGGTTGGGGAACAGATCAAACACCATATCTTCAGTCCATGTGCTGCACCCGTCGCGGGGCGGCTGGCGACCGACCTCAAGGTTCTCGAGCACAGTAAGCTGTGTGAAGATCCGGCGTTCTTCGGGGACATAGCCCAATCCGGCACGCGCGACTTTGTGGCTGGGCCAGCCGGTGATGTCGTGACCATTATAGATAACGGACCCGCTGCGGGGGCGCACCATCTGCATGATGGATTTCATCGTCGTCGTTTTGCCAGCCCCGTTGCGCCCCAAAAGGGCGACGACAGTGCCGTCATCAACGCGGAAACTCAGGTCATTCAAAACATGTGCTTTGCCGTAGAATGAATTGACGCCTTTGACCTCAAGCATGAGCATCCTCCTCGGCTTTGAACAAGGTACCACCGCCCAGATATACCTCTTGGACTTGTGGGTTGTTCCGGATTTCATCAACGGTGCCGTCCGCGATCAACTGACCACGGTTCAGCACCATAATCCGGTGCGAATGGGCAAATACGACATCCATGTCATGTTCGGTGAACAAAACGCTGATGCCTTTGGCATCCAGAATATCCGCTGTCAGCTGCATCAACGCGATGCGTTCGCGCGGTGCCATGCCGGCGGTGGGTTCATCCATCAGCAGCAAAATCGGATCATGGGCCAGCGCCACGGCAAGTTCGAGCCGCTTGAGATCGCCATACGCCAGCACGGCACAGTGGCGTTCGGCCTGATCAACCATGCCGACTGTATCCAGCAACGCCAGCGCCTCGTCGCGGTAAAGTTTATGCGCAAATGTGGTCAGGGAATACAGTTTGCGGTGATGCGAGATCAGCGCCATCTGCACGTTTTCTACCACTGTCATCGACGCGTATGTTGCGGTGATTTGAAAGGTACGCCCCACCCCCATGCGCCAGATTTTGCGCGGCTGCATCCCGGCAATGTTCTTGCCCATCAGCTGCACAGTGCCCGACGATGGTTTAAGCTGGCCCATCAACATGTTGAAACAGGTGCTTTTGCCAGCGCCGTTTGGTCCGATCAGGGCAAGCAATTCACCCTTGGCTAGATCAAAGCTGACGTTATCGACCGCTTTGATGGCCCCGAAACTGCGGGATAGATTACGAACGGAAAGGATCGGGCTCATTTTGCATCCTCCGGTGTTTTCAACAGGCCATAGCGTTCTCCTGCTTTGCGCAGGCTGCCGACGATCCCTTCGGGGCCAAGGATGACCACCACGATGATCGACAGGCCAAGGGCAAGCCGCCAGTATTCGAAGCGTGTCAGATAATCTTTGATTCCCTCAAAGAACGCGCCGCCGACCCAACCGCCTGACAGGGTTTTGACCCCGCCGAGGAACACAACAATCAGCGCGTCAAAACTGCGGGCAGTTTCCAATTCGTTGGGAAAGATGCTGCCCTTGGAAAAGACGAATAACCCGCCGGCAAGCCCGGCCATTGTGCCGGCAAAGGTAAAGGCAACCCATTGGACATGCTTGGTGTTGATCCCCATCGCTTCGGCTTGGCGTGCGCTGTCACGCGCAGCGCGCATGGCGTATCCAAAGGGCGCATGGGCCGCTTGGCGCAGCAACAAAATGCCCCCGACGCACAGGATGAAGGCGACGTAGTAGTAGACGCTGTTGTCAGACGCCCATGCCGAGGGCCAGATGTTGACCAACCCGTCGTCGCCGCCGGTGACGTCACCCCACTGGAACGCGAGGCTCCAAAGCAGTTGACCAAAGGCAAGCGTCAGCATCGCAAAATAGACGCCGGTTGACCGCAAACAAACCCAACCGATGACGATCGCGGCAAGCCCTGCGCAAAGCGGCGCAAGGATCAGCGCAAGCTCCATCGGCGTATCGGCATAGGTGACGAACAAGGCCGCCGCATAGGCACCACCCCCAAAGAATGCCGCATGACCAAAGCTGACCAAACCGCCTTGACCCAGCATGAAATGCAGCGATGCGGCGAACAGACAGAAAATCATGATATCGGTGACCAGCACGACCGAGAAATTACTGCCATAAAGCGGCAGCAACCCGAGGATCACCAAGCCAAACGCCACCAACCAACGAACGCGTTGACCTGCGGGCTTGATGGGGCGTTCAGGTTCGCCGACCTGGCCATGTTCACCTGCGATTTCCTCTTTGCCCAGCAGGCCAAAGGGGCGGAACATCAGCACGACGATCATCACAAGGAACATCAGAACAAGTGTGGATTGCGGCGCATAAGTGACGCCAAAAACGTTGAGTACGGATATGATGACCGCAGCCAGATAGGCCCCCGGCAATGATCCCATACCGCCAATAACAACGACAACAAAGACAGCGCCCAGAATGGTGAAGTCCATCAGCAGATCGGCGCCCCCCTTGGGCAGTTGCAGCGCACCGCCAAGACCGGCCAAAGCGCAGCCCAGAAAAAAGACGCCGGTGAACAGCCATGCCTGATTGACGCCAAGTGCGCTGACCATTTCGCGGTCCTGCGTCGCCGCACGGACCAGAACGCCGACACGGGTGCGGGTGATCAGATACCAAAGCGCAAGGGCGACGAATGGCGTAATGATGATCAGCGCGATGTCATATTGTGGCACCGGTTCGCCCATAATCCGGATTACCCCCTTGAGGCCCGGGGCACGCGGCCCCAGCAAATCTTGGGGTCCCCAGATCATCAGGGCAAGGTCTTGGATCACCAAGATCACCCCGAAGGTTGCGACCAGTTGGAACAGTTCAGGCGCGCTATAGACAGGGCGCAGCACGCAGACTTCGACGATGACACCAATCAGGCCGACAATCAGACCCGCAAGCAAAATAGCGCCCCAAAATCCGACAACACCGGGGAGAACCTGCATCAGGGAATAGCCGACATAGGCCCCCAGCATATAAAAAGACCCGTGGGCAAAGTTTACGATACGAGTCACACCAAAGATCAGCGACAAGCCAGACGCGACCATGAAAAGCGCACCAGCATTGGCAAGCCCAGTCAGAATCTGTGCGATAAAAAGGCCCATCAGCCAACCTCATAAATTTTGGGAAAAGACGATGCTCCGGAAGGCGACCCTTCCGGAGCGGCACCGCTGTTTAGTCAGCCGGGCGCAGTTTCGAGACTTCTTCGTCGGATGGCAGATAGTTGGCACCATCCATGTACGTCCAGTCGGTCATGACGCCTGCACCGTCCCTTAGTGCAGTCGTACCGACAAAGGCACCCAAGGTTGCTTGGTTATCGATTTCGCGGAAGGTGATATCGCCCACGGGTGTGGTCACGTCCAGCCCTTCGAACGCCATGCGGATTGCATCGCTTTCGGTAGATCCCGCTTTGTGGATCGCTGCGGCAACTGTTTCAGCCGTCATATAGCCCACAAGAGACCCCAGCTTTGGCGTTTCATTGAACCGTGCCTGATAGGCATCGACGAACACCTTGTTATCGCCATCCGCTTCGGTGAAGTCATACCAAGGATAGCCCGTCACGATCCAACCCTCAGGCGCTTCATCTGCCAGCGGTTCAAGGTATTCCGGTTCGCCTGACAGCAGGCCGTAAACCGTGCGACCATCAAACAGACCGCGTGTGGTCCCTTCGCGGACAAATTTGGCCAGATCGGGGCCGAATGTCACGTTATAGATCGCGTCGGGTTTGGACCGTTCCAGCGCCTGCACCTCGGCACCGGCGTCGATCTTGAACAGGGCGGGCCACTGTTCGCCGACGAATTCAACGCCCGGCTTCAGCTGGGTCAGCACTTCCTTGAACGCGGCAACCGCGTCTTTGCCATAGGCATAGTTGGGCGCGATGGTGGCGTATTTCATCGCGTCAGTTTTGGCCGCCTGTTCAGCCAGCATTGCGGCTTGCATATAGGTCGAGGTGCGCAGACGGAACGTCCACGGATTGCCCTGCGACCACGTCAACGCATCAGCAAGTGGTTCAGAGGCCAGATAAACCCATTCCTTTTCCGCCGCGACCGACGAGATTGCCAAACCCACATTCGACAGGATCGTACCGGTCAGCATCACAGTGCCTTCGCTGGTCATCAGTTCTTCGGCAATTTTGATCGCCTCGCCGGGATCGCCCTGATCGTCGCGGAACACAAATTCCAGCGGACGGCCCAGCACACCGCCAGCGGCGTTGATTTCTTCCAGACGCAGTTCGATGCCCTTTTTATATGGCTCTGCAAAGGCGGCCATCCGCTTGTAGTGGTTGATTTCGCCAACCTTGATCGGTTCGCCCGATTGGGCAAGGGCGGCAAGGCCCGTCATGCTAAGGGCAGCAGCCCCCGCAATGGTTTTCAGGAAAGTGTTTCTGTTCATTTTGGTGTCCTCTGTGTTGGGGTGGTGCCGTCTTTTGCGGCTTTATTTATGGTCAATCGTGTTGGACAAAGACCGGCGAAACAGGTTCGCCCAAATCATCGGTTGCTTCGGCCTCTATCCGGTCGCGAATCCGCTTGCGGTAGACATTTGGCCCTTTGTCGATGGCAATGCGGATGGGCTTGCGTTTTTGTGGGCGCTGCTCTTCTTCATGCACGGCCTCGAGTATTGCTTTATCCTCGGCAAAGGCGACGCGGAACATCGCATCCATCTGATCAGACGCGGCATCATCGCCGAGGGCCGTGTTGCGCAGATGCATCCAGTGGTCGATCGTATAATCCTCGGTCACGGGGGTAACGAAATGCAGCGCAAAGATGCGCACGCCTTTGTTGCGTTCTTCTTCGGGAAGTTCAAGCGCAGCATCGACCGACCCGAAATCAATCACAGCAGTCGAAGGCATGTGCAGATAGTAATAATGCCAGCGGTCAACGTTGCCTTCAAAGCCACCAAATTTCTTGAAAAACCCAATCGGTTCCGCATTCCTGATCCAACGCCAAGCCACAATAACCTCGTCCGCCGTTTTTACATGCACCGGCACGTTTTCAGACGCCGCGTTGCCAAGTGTGGTGGGGTGCACAAAGCTGACATGCGCCGGATCGACCAGATTCTCGGCGACGTTCAGGTAATTTGCCTGAATGTGAAGCTTGTCGCCGTGATGCAGATGCCAGCCGTCTTGCGACAGTTCGGGCATATCAAAGGCCAGCGCAGGGTCTGCCTTGTCGGCGTCACCCATCCAGACGAAAACGATGCCATGGCGTTCCAGCACCGGAAAGCTGTCAACATAAGCCGATTTGGGGAGGTTTGACTGGCCCGGTACGCGCACGCATTGCCCGCCCGCGTCAAAGGTCATGCCGTGATAGCCGCATTGAATGGTGTCACCGATGCGCTTGCCCTTGGACAACGGCAGCAACCGGTGCGGGCAGCGGTCCTCCAGCACGGCAAGCTGGCCGTCACTGCAGCGGAACATAACGATGTTCTGAGAAAGCAGGGTAAGCGACACCAGATCGTCGCCAAAGTCGGTTGACCATCCTGCGACGTACCACGCGTTTCTGACAAAGGACAAAGCATTACTCCCAGTGGTTATGGGTTCCATGAAGGACCAAAAACTTGTTAGCTGTCAAACAATATTTTTGATCTGATATGATGTAGACCCCAGATAAAATCCATGGGATGATAATGCATAAGAAATACGCAGACGCATCAAAATATTGGACATCACTTTGGCCGAAACGGCAAATTCAGCGCGCCGCACGGCAGCACCCTATCAACTGGAAGACCAGGTCGGATTCAAGCTGCGCCTTGCCAACCAGCGCCACCTTGAAATATTTAACCAGCGGATGCCTGACATCACACCGACGCAATTTGCCGTTCTGGCCAAGCTGCGCGATGAGGTCTGCATCAGCCAGAACCAGCTTGGCCGTCTGGTTGGCATGGACGCGGCGACGACCAAAGGCGTGGTGGACCGGTTGCGCAAAAAAGGGCTGGTCCAAAGCACACCGTCCGAGACCGACATGCGCCGCCTCGAGATATCGCTGACGGACGCGGGCAAAGACTTCTCGGCCAGCGCCATCAGCATAGCCCATGACATTTCTGCCGAGACTGTCAGCAACCTGACCCCCCGCGAGGTCGAACGGCTGCTGACGTTACTTGATAAGCTTTAGACCCTAGCGCAGGCCGTCTTGACCAATTGCGTCGTCGTGAGTCAATCCGCCAACGCGGGGCAACGGGCGCCCACTGTCGGTGACGGCAACGGCAACCATGATTTCACCGGCACGTGGTGCGTCGTTCAGGTGCACTTCGATCCCGTCGAAATGGCTGCGCACATAGGCGGCGTCTTTGTGCCCCAGCGGAACGTCCAGTACCTGCCCCGGCCCGCCCATCTTTTTCGAGGACGGCACCAGTGCTGCGCCTTTTTCAACGGCAACCCGCAACGGCGCACCCAGTTTTGGGTGCAAGATCGCAGCGGCATGTTCCAGTTCCCCGCCTTCGCCAACCATGGCCGCCTTGCCATAGCTTTCGGCTTGCGCGGGGGTGATGCCAAGCGCCGCAACACATTTGTCACCCAGCAGACCGCCCAATTCGGCACCGATGTCCATAAGGGGGGTCAGATCCTCGGTGTAAGACCCTGCAAAGGGGTTTTTGATAACAGCTACGGCCACGGCCTTACGTGTGGGCGGCGAAATAACTTGCCCGATTTCGCGATGCGTTTCCTCGACCCAAACGGCAATTTTACGAATATCAGCTTTCATCTCAAACCATCCTCCCCTTTGATGTCCTTTGCGTCCAAGCCGCCCGCCCGGTTGTGAATGCGCGACCCTGTGGTCATGACCAAAATCACAGCCATTTCGTTGGCGCGGGGGCTGTCGTTCAGCCCGACTTCGATAGAATCGAAATGGCTGCGGACATAGGACGCGTCAACATGGGTGACAGGCACGTCCAACCGCACGCCCGCCGCGCCCACCTTTTTCGTGGAAGGCACGATCGCCTTGGCCCCCCCCAGAACATCGCGCATCGCATAGCCACCGGGGGCATGCCACAGCGCGCCATGCTCCAACTCTCCGCCCACGCCGACGATAGACCCTTTTCCATAGCCTTCAATCTGTTTCGCTTCGACCCCAAGGGCGGCCAACAGTTTTTGCGCCATCTCAAGCCCAAGGGGTTTTAGGTCTTCCATGAATGTCTGGATGTCCTCGACATAAGACCCTGCATAGGGGTTTTCGATCACTGCCATGACATATCCGCGCTTTAGCGGTGTGTTGGCGCGGGGGCCGCCTTCGTGAAAGATCTCCTCGATACTGGTGACCATCTTGCGGATTATGACGTCAGGCATGGTTGGGGGCCTTTCTGTAAGTGTTTCATTTTTTCAGGCAGTCCAAGCGTTCGGCTTTGACCTTGTAGGAACAGTGCGGCCCCGTCGATCAGGCGCGCATCGCGCATCGCATTGGCCGCAGCTTCACCGCGTTCAAGAGCCTGCACAACATCTGTTTTCGCCAGATTTGCAACATGAGTGACAACCAGAGTGCTGCCCAGATCGCTATCGTCGTGCAGGTTGTTGGCGGGTGCGCGTTTGATGGCGGGATGGCAGGGCAGATCGACAGCATTGCCCAACTTGGTCGCCGCCGCATCTGCTATCGCGGCTGATCGGGCCAAAACAGTCACTGCATCGGCAATACCAAGGCTCAGCGACCGACCGCGCTGCCCGCTGGTCGCGATCCCGCGAATGGCGTCGGTGCTTGATATTGTAACTGTGCCAAGGCTGTGTCCATCAGGCACCGCAATAGCCACCTTGAATGTGGCATCATCGGTTAGGTGCAGCGCGATGTCGCCACCGTTGTTCACATAGGCGCGGGCCAGGTCCGTGGCGTCGACCATGGCGGCCAGCACCTCCTCGGCGACGGCACCGGCAACGCAGATCATCGGCGTTGTCAGCCCGTCGGCATGGGGCAAGGCGGCGCGGTACATCCGGCGGGCGATCTTGCCCTGTGGTTTGGCATCGACCGGCTGGCGAAGCAGGGGCAGCTCCGTCATCAGCTCGGTCAAAACAGTCTCGAACCTTGCAAAAGCTGCTCGAAAAGCCGTATCGCGCGCGCCATCCGCCCCGATGATCAGATCAATCGGCCCGTGTGACAGGTGCAGCCTGTTGCCAGACAAAAAGACGGCTTGTGCGTTCATTTATCGCCTTTAGACCAACCGTAGTTCTCGCGGTCGTTCGGATCGGATTGCAGCGCTTGTTGTGCGACGCGGCGCACGTCGCTGGTGATAACATCGCCCACCGGCTGGATATGTTCCATGTGCCCGCCAAGGGTGCCGTAATCTTCGCGCCGCAGGGTGAATTCGATGGGGGCAACCAACGCGGGCGTCGGCACGTACCCGAATGAATTGGTCGGCATATCCATCACGTCGACCATCACGGTGATCCCGCCACCCGGCCAGACATAGGCTTCGGCCCCGCCGCAGGACACGTGGGTCAGCGATTCCTTGACTGATCGTGTCAGGCGCACAGGGTTTTCCGTGACGCCGGCACGCAGCGACCCGCCCGCACCGCCCATAAACAGGACAGAACACAGCGAGGGTTCGCAGTTTTCTGCAATACGTTCGGCCACGACCAACAGCTCGGGCGTGATCTCGGCGGGTTGCGGTTCAAGATCATCGTCCAAGATAAAGTACGCCCATTGTTCGCCCGTGGTCGAGATCATCAGCAGCCGCAGCCCAGGCCAAGCACGCTTGGGATCAGCTGGGCGCAGGATGGTAAGCGGGTCTTCGACATCGGTACCGCCCCAGCCAGTGCCGGGGTCAGCGACCTGAAAATAGCGGCCGGGGGTGGACCGGCGCCCGTTGATGCGGATGCCGGATGGCGTCATGTCCAGCCCTTTGCCGGCCTCGTGTTCGCTTAGCACGCCGGTGATGTGATCGTCGACCACGACAACTTCGTCCACATGCCCGTGCCATTGTTTGGCGAACATCCCGATGGTGGCGGACCCGCAGCCCACGCGCATCAGCTTTTCAGGTACGCCGTTGATGATGGGCGCATTGCCCGCCTCTACGACCATGGTCACGCCACCATCGATATTCATCTCGACCGCTTCGCGATTGCACAGGCGCAGCAAAGCATCGCAAGTCACACGGCCTTCTTTCTTGGAACCGCCTGTCAGGTGTTCGACCCCGCCCAAAGACAGCATTTTAGAGCCGTATTCCGAGGTCATCACATGGCCGATCGCTTCACCGTCCACCCGCACCACGGCGCGTTCGTCACCAATGTGGCGGTCGGTGTCGATCTTAACCTTGACCCCGCAATAGGAAAAAATCCCCTCGGTCACGACGGTGACCATATCAACGCCCTCAACCTCTTGGCTAACGATAAAGGGCGCGGGTTTATAGTCGGGATAGGTCGTGCCCGCGCCAACGGCAGTCACGAAATCGCGCCCGCCCTGGATGACATCGCCATCCCAATCCTGAGCATTGTCACCCTGATCCAGAAAGGCCACAGCCTTGGCCCCCGACTGGATCACCGTCAGTGGATCAAGCCGGACCAATTCGCCCGCGTGGTTGGCATAGCGATCGCAGGCACCGGATTTGCCATCGGCGATAAAGCACATGACGGGGCAAGCATCGCAGCGGATTTTCTCGGGTTTGGTGTCGCGCAGATCATCAGGCATGTCCGGCCTCCTTTAGGGCTGCGCGCAGGCGCGTTGGGGTTGCGGGCGCATGCGTCACCTTTGCGCCTGTCGCGTGATAGATCGCGTTGAATATCGCGGGCGCTGTCGGGATCAAGACGTGTTCACCCAGACCCTTGGCACCGTAAGGGCCGTGTGCGTCTGCAACCTCAAGGATCAGTGTCTCGATCGGGGGAATATCGCCAATCGTGGGGATCAGATAGTCGTGCAAATTCTCGGTGCGCCCGGGTATATATTCCTCCATCAAGGCCATGCCAAGCCCTTGGGCGATGCCACCTTGCACTTGGCCCTCGACCAGCAGCGGGTTGATCGCACGGCCCACGTCGTGGGCGGCGACAAAGCGCAGCGGTTTGCATAAACCAAGGGCGATATCAACCTCGACCACGACCAAATGCGCGGCATAGCCGAATTGCGCATAGGGCACGCCCTGCCCGTTTTCATCCAGCGGTTTGATCGGCGGATCATAGGTTTCCTGCGCCATCAGCACATAGCCTTCGGCGTTCGGGTCCAGCCGCGACAGATCAAGCGTTTGCGTGCGGCCTGCGTCGGTCACTTGAACCTCGCCACCGCTTAGCGAGATCACCGCATCAGGGCCTGCATTGGCCTGTCGCAAAATTTCGCCGCGCAATGTTTCGCCCGCTTTCAGCGCCGCATTGCCTGACACAAAGGTTTGGCGCGAGGCGGATGTTTTGCCCGCATCCGGTGTGATATCCGTATCAGCGCCCAGCAAAGTCACCCCGTCGATGGATACGCCAAGTGCTTTAGCGAATATCTGCGGAATAACCGTGTTAGAGCCTTGCCCGATGTCCATCGCCCCTTGGTGCAACACGACCGAGCCGTCAGATCGCAGACCCGCCTTGATCGTAGACGGGTTCGGCAGCGACGTATTCCCGCAGCCATACCACGCACCCGCGATTCCGACGCCGCGCTTGTGGGTCGTATTGGCGGCGTTAAAGGCAGCACAGTCGGATTTTGCCATCTCCCATGCAGGTTGCAGCGCCTCAAGACAGGCTTTGATGCCAACGCCCTGGTCAAACACCTGCCCGCACACCGTTGGCACATTATCCTCCAGCGCGTTTTTCAGACGGAATTCCAGCGGGTCCATCCCCAGCTTTTCGGCCAGCAAATCAAAAACGGTTTCCTGTGCGATGGCCGATTGTGGCACACCAAAACCGCGAAAGGCACCAGAGGGCGGGCAATGGGTGTGCACGGCGCGACTGCGCGCGCGGTAATCAGAGATATGGTAGGGCCCAGAGGCGTGCACCGGCACACGGTTCGCCACGGTCGGACCCCAGCTGGCATAGGCACCGGTGTTGAAATCGCCGTCAAAGCGCAGGCCGGACAAAGTACCGTCAGCTTTGGCCCCTACCTTGATCTTGATCTGCGCGGGGTGGCGCTTGGTGGTCGATTGCATGGTCTCGTTGCGGGTATAGGTCATGCGGACCGGCTTGCCGGTTCTCAGCGCAGCAAGTGCTATGAAGGGCTGCAAGGACACATCAATTTTCGACCCGAACCCACCCCCAACGGCGGTTGGCACGATGCGGATATCCGCCATCGGCATGTTCAGAACCGAGGCCAGCGTTTCGCGGTCCATGCCCGGTGCTTGGGTGCAGGCGTGGACATGCAGGCGGCCATCGACCATCTCGGCAAAACCTGCCTCGGGTTCGATATAGCCATGTTCGACAAAGCTGGTTTTATAGGTCGCCTCGACCGTTACATCTGCGCCATCTAGTGCGGCATCGGCATCGCCGCATTGCACAAAGCCGCCGCACATGATGTTGCCCTTGCGGTCGTCAAACAGCAGCGGCGCATCGGGCGCGATGGCCTCGTCAATATCGGACAGCGTGGGTTGCGCGGTCCATTCGACGGGAAAGCTGTTCAGATCAAGTGCCGCCATCGCATCGGCGCTTCCAACAACGCAGGCCACCGCCTCGCCTCGGAAACGGATGTGACTTACAGCAAATACCGGCTGGTCAATAAAGCCGGGAATGACGCCAAAAGCATTCAGGCCGGGGATGTCTTTTGCGGTCAGAACAGTGACTATACCAGGGTTTTGTGCCTGCCATGCCGCAATGTCGCCCAAGGTAAAACTGGCCGATGGATAGGGCGACCGGATCACGCGGGCGACCAGCGCATCGGTAGGGGCGACGTCATCGCCAAATCTCTCGGAGCCATCAACCTTGGCCAATCCGTCGAAACGGCGGGCAGCATGGCCAAGATCGGTCGGGGCTTTGACCAATTGATCAGCCGCATGCGCCCCTACGACGGCATCGATAATCTTGCGGTAGCCCGTACAGCGACACAAAACACCTCCAAGGGCGTCTTGGACCTGCGCATCATCGGGCTGTGGCACGGCACGCAGCAAGGCGACGGCAGACACCATCATCCCCGGCGTGCAAATCCCGCATTGTGCGGCTTGATGGTGCTGAAAGCTTTCCATCAGGGCCTGCGCATCGAGGTCCGCCTTAACCAGCCCGGCTAGCGTTTCGACCTTTCGACCTGATGCCTGTTGCGTCGCCATCAAGCAGGCGCAAACGGGCGCACCATCGACCAAGACAGTACAGGCCCCGCAGTCACCCGCATTACAACCGACCTTGACATCCTTGCGGTCCAGCCGTTCGCGCAAAGAATGGGACAGACGTTCGCCCGGTTTGGCATCAACTTGGACAATTTCACCGTTCAAAGTGAATGAGGTGGCTAGCGAGGTAACAGATTTGTCCATCACGCGACTCCTTCCAAGGCTAAGGTGATTGCGCGGCGGATCACCTGCGGCGCTGCGGATTGCCGATAGTCGGCGCTGGCACGCACATCAGATATCGGGCTGAGGGCAAGGATCACTTCATCCGTTACCGCCTTGATCAGACCGTCCACAGGCAGGCCGCGCAAACTATCCTCGAGCGCGGTTAATCGTTGGGCTGTCGGCGATGCTGCACCGACACCTATCCGGATATCAGACACTAACCCGCCCCGAACCGTAACCAGAACAGCAACCATGCAGATCGAAATCACCAGATATTTTCGGGCACCCAGTTTAACAAAACTGCCGGTACTGCCCTTTGGCAGATCGGGAACATAGACCGCCGTCAGGATTTCATGCGCTGCGCGGTCTGTCTTGCGCACCCCTTGCAGAAAAGCGCCAAGCGGCATCTGCCGTGTGCCTTGGGTCGAAGACAGCTCAACCGTTGCATCCAGCGTCAACAACGGCGGCACACCGTCGGCTGCCGGTGATGCGTTGCACAGATTGCCCGCAAGCGTGCCGGTATTTTGAATCTGCACCGACCCGACCTCGCGGGCGGCCAGTTTCAGGCCGTTGAAGGCAGGCGGCAAATCGGCCTTGATGATATCGGTCCAGGTGGTCGCGGCACCGATCCGCCAGCCAGTATCGGTTTTGGTCACACCGCGCAGCTCTGTCAGGCGCGAAATGTCGACCAGCGTTCCGTCGAAATGGCGATCACCTTGGGCGGGAAACCAATCGGTCCCGCCAGCGATCACCGATGCAGACCCCGCAGCCAAAGCATCAAGCGCATCCTCAAGCGTGGTGGCAGTAATATAGCTCATGGGGTGCGTGCTCCTGTCAGGATAAGAACTTGTTGGTACACTAATAAGAATTCGATAGCGTCGGCTCTGTCAAATCAATTCGCGCAAGGCCTATCCCACAAACGCCTTTTCGACCACAAAAGTGGCGGGCCGGTTGTTGGCCCCTTCCTCGAGGCCGAAACGTTCTAGAGCCCGTTTCGTGTCGGCCAGCATGTCCATCGATCCGCAAATCATGCCCCGATCTGTGGCAGGATTAATCGGAGGTACGCCCAGATCGTCAAATATCTTGCCCGAAGCCATCAGATCGGTCTGTCGCCCCATGCGCGGCCAGTCCTCGCGCGTTAGAGTATCGTAAAGGGTCAGCCTCTGCGCGAATTCACCAATCAACGGGTCGGCCTTCAGGCTCTCCACAAGTGCTCGTGAATAGGTCAACTCTCCGGCTGTGCGGCAGGTGTGGCACAGGATCAGGTCATCAAATTTGTCGTATGTTTCAGGATCGCGGATGATGGATGCAAAGGGGGCGACACCCGTGCCTGTGGCAAACATCCACAAACGTTTGCCGGGCAGCAAGGCGTCATTGACCAATGTGCCCGTGGGTTTGCGCCGCATCAGGACCCTATCCCCCACCTCAAGCTTTTGCAGATGTTCGGTCAGCGGACCGTCGGGCACTTTGATCGAATAAAACTCGACCTCTTCGTCCCACGAGGGGGACGCGATAGAATAGGCTCTGAAAACGGGCTTTTGCGCATTTGGCAGACCAATCATGACAAATTCGCCCGACCTAAAGCGAAAACTTTCAGGCCGCGTGATGCGAAACCGGAACAGGCTGTCGGTGTAATGCTCAACTTCGGTAACGGTTTGCGCGAATACGCCCGCCGGAATTGGAAATGGGGTATCGAGTGTTTCTGCGCTGTCCATGGGGCATTCCTTTTCGCTGTTATGCATATTGTTTGTACACAAACAAAAAACTGTCAAGCATTTCATCTTGTCTGGTTTGATTTTTCTGTTAGCGTTCAAATGAAACCATATGCTTGAAAGGCACGCCCCATGTCCGACACCCCCGCAAAGCTCGTGATACGCAACATTGGCATGATCCTGTCTGGCAAAATGGAAGAACCCATTTTTGACGGCGATTGCCTGATCGCGATTGATGGCAAGATCACCGAATGGGGCAAAGAAAAAGACATGGATTGCGAAGGGGCTACGACGCTGATCAATGCCAACGGTGCAACCCTTGCCCCCGGACTGATCGACAGCCATGTGCACCCCGTCGTGGGTGATTATACCCCGCGTCAACAGCAGTTGGGCTGGATCGATTCGACCCTGCATGGCGGTGTGACGACGCTGATTTCCGCAGGCGAAGTACATATGCCCGGACGCCCCAACGATCCGGTTGGCACGGTCGCGATGGCGATTGCCGCACAGCGGTGGTACGAAAATTTCCGCCCCTCGGGCGTCAAGGTGCACGCGGGCGCGCCCCTGCTACAACAAGGGCTGGAGGAAGAGCACTTCCGCCAGATGGGCGAAGCCGGCGTGACGTTGATCGGCGAGGTCGGCCTTGGCACGGTCAAGGACGGCAAGACCGCGAACGAGATGGTCGGCTGGGCGCGGAAATACGGGATGCAAAGCACGATCCACACCGGCGGCCCGTCGATCCCCGGATCGGGGTTGATTGACGCGGATATGGTATTGGAAACCGGCACCGATGTGGTGGGTCACATCAACGGTGGGCACACTGCCCTGCCCGACGATCAGATCATTTGCATCTGCGAAGGTTGCCAAGCCGCGCTTGAAATCGTGCACAACGGCAATGAACGCGCCGCTTTGTTGACGCTGAATACAGCGCGTGAACTAGGCAAGCTGGACCAGTTGATACTGGGCACTGACGGGCCAGCGGGATCGGGCGTGCAGCCGCTGGGGATCATGCGGATGGTGGCGCTGTTGTCGTCGCTGGGCGACATCCCTGCCGAGACCGCGTTCTGCTTTGCCAATGGCAACACCGCGCGCCAGCGCAAGCTGGACACCGGGTTGATCGAGGCAGGCAAAGCTGCGGATTTTGTAATCATGGATCAAGCACAGCACGCGCCGGGCAAAAACCTGCTGGAATCAGTGCAGCAGGGAAATCTGCCCGGCGTCGGCATGATGGTGATCGACGGCGTTGTGCGCAGCCAGCGCAGCCGGAACACGCCGCCAGCGACCCGTTTGCCCGAATTGGTAAAGGGAACGGTAGGGGCCTAAGCGCCCCTAGCTTGCCCCCAGCAACCGCATCGCATTTTCCTTGAGGATCAACGGCCGGACATCGTCCTTGATGTTGATCTTGTCGAAATCCGACAGCCAGCGTTCGGGCGTGATCATCGGCCAGTCCGACCCGAACAGCATCTTTTTCTTCAGGATCGAATTGGCGTAGCGCACCAGAATTTCGGGGAAATATTTCGGCGACCAACCCGACAGGTCGATATAGACATTGGGCTTGTGCTGCGCGACCGAAAGCGCCTCTTCCTGCCAAGGAAAGCTGGGATGCGCGAGGATGATCTTGAGGTCAGGAAAATCAACCGCGACATCATCCATATACATCGGGTTCGAATATTTCAGCCGCATGCCGTTGCCACCGGGCATGCCGGACCCCACGCCGGTTTGGCCGGTATGGAACAGCGCGATGCCGCCTTCTTCTTCGATGGCTTCGTATAGCGGATAGGCAATGCGGTCATTGGGGTAAAAGCCCTGCATCGTGGGGTGAAACTTGAACCCCTTTATGCCGTATTCCTTGATCAGCCGCCGCGCCTCGCGGACGCCCATTTTACCCTTCCAAGGGTCAATCGACGCAAACGGGATCAGCACATCGTCATTTTCCGCGGCGATGGCGGCGACTTCTTCGTTCTTATAGCGGCGATATCCGGTCTCGCGTTCGGCATCGACCGGAAAGATCACAGCGGCAATGTTTTGTTCGCGGTAATGCGCAGCGGTTTCCTGAATCGTTGGCGGGTGTTTCCACGGTGCCCCGAAATAGCTGGCCATCGTAGACTGAAGATCGTCATAGCCGTCGTCCGAGTGACAGCCGCAAGGTTCTTCGGCGTGTGTATGAAAATCAATCGCGCGAATTTTGTCAAAGTCGATCATTTCGGCCTCTCCCATGGGCAAACTTTGTGCAAGTTTGGAACAAATTATATTGCTATTCAATAGAACAATTGTTCTATTCACCTAAATTGGACCTTTAAGGATTTTACCCTGATGACCTCAGCCGTTGCCAACCCGGATGTTTTGAACATTGACCTGCAGGGAAATATTGCGGTCCTCACCATGACACGTCCCGCCAAGCGCAATGCAATGAACGACGATTTACTTGGTGCGCTCAAGGCGTTTTTCATGGACCCGCCCAAGGAAGCCCGCGCCGTGGTGTTGACGGGCACCGCAGGGCATTATTGCTCCGGCTTGGATCTTAGCGAACATGTCAAACGCTCGACCGAGGAAACACTGTACCATTCGCGCAACTGGCATGGTGTGATGGACATGATCCAATTCGGCGGCTTGCCCGTGGTATCCGCGATCTTTGGCGCGGCAATCGGTGGCGGGCTTGAACTGGCGACATCGACCCATGTGCGGATCGCTGAGCCGTCCACTATCTTTCAGCTGCCAGAAGGACGGCGCGGTATTTTCGTTGGTGGCGGTGCCACTGTGCGTGTGGGCCGTATCTTGGGCGCGGACCGGATGACCGAAATGATGCTGACAGGGCGCAAGTTCAACGCCGAAGAAGGCGTTCAACTGGGTCTGGCGCATTATGCGGTGGGCGACGGGGAAGCACTGGCGCTTGCGATGGAACTGGCGGGCAAGATCGCGCGCAATGCGCCAATGTCGAATTACATGATGATCAATTCGATCAGCCGGATTAACGACATGTCTAAAGCCGATGGCCTTTATGTGGAAAGTCTAAGTGCGGCCGTGTCGCAATCAGGCCCCGATGCGGATGAAGGTCTGCGGGCATTTCTGGAAAAGCGCGCGCCAAAATTCCGCTAGTAAATCACCAAAATGTCGCGCAACCTGCGGCATTATATAAGCAGCAAAAAGCTGCATCATCAACTCTGGGAGGAAACGATGAATAGACGTTCTTTGATTAAAACCGTGGCAGCAGGTGTTTTTGCAAGCGGCATGTTTGCAGGCACGACTGCCTCGGCCGAGACAACAACACTGCGCCTGCACCAGTTCTTGCCGCCTGTGGCGACAGTGCCAAAGCACATCCTCAAGCCGTGGGCCGAACGGGTTGAGGCCGCATCGAACGGCAGCCTCAAGATCGAGCATTTCGATGGCATGGCGCTTGGTGGCCGTCCGCCAGAACTGATGGACCAAGCGATCGACGGTGTTGTTGATATGTCGATGACCGTTGTCGGTTATACCCCCGGTCGTTACCCCAAGACCGAAGTGTTCGAACTGCCCTTTATGATGACCGATCCGGTCGCCACGTCGAAAGCGTTCTGGCAGCTGGTCGAGGATGATTTACAAGGCGGCGAATACAAGGACCTCAAGGTTCTGGGCGCATGGGTGCACGGCCCCGGTGTGATCCACACCAAGGAACCGGTTACCAAGCTGGAAGACCTTGCCGGCAAAAAGCTGCGCGGCCCGACACGGGTGATCAACGACATGCTGTCCGAACTGGGTGCCACCCCTGTCGGTCTGCCCCTGCCCGGTATCCCCGAAGCCCTGTCCAAAGGTGTTGTCGAAGGCACCGTGATCCCCTGGGAAGTCACCCCGTCGATCCGTCTGGCGGAATTGGTCGGCAACCACACCGAATTCACCGGACCTGAATCGCTTTATACCGCGACAATCGTATTGGTCATGAACAAGGACAAATATGAATCGCTGACAGACGAACAGCGCGCCGCAATCGATCAGGAATCCGGTGCCGCGCTTAGCGAATTCGCCGCTCAGGTGATGTTTGATTACGACGCCCCCGGCCGCGAGATTGCTGTGAAAAATGGCAATAACATCATCGAACTGGACGCAGCCGAGGTTGCCCGTTTCAAGGACGCCGCACAGCCTGTGATCCAGCGTTGGGTAGCCGAAGCCGAAGGCAAGGGTTTTGATGGTCAGGCGTTGATCGATCAGGCCAAGGCGTTGATCAAAGAAAAATCCGAAATGTAAGATATTTTCGAGGCGGCCTGTTTTAGGTCGCCTCGAATACCCCTGCCCCGCCATCATAGATCGCTTGGATCAATTCGGGACGGTTGCGGATGACAGCGCGCTGATTGATCGACCCTTTGTCGGTTACTTCGCCTTTATCAAGGCTTGGCGCATCCATCATTACCAGCATACGTTTGATTTTATTCGCGGACCCAGTGGCGGTTGCGGCAAGGCTGTTCAGGCTGGTTTGCAGCGCTGTCCGGACGTCGGGATTTTGCATTAGGGCTGCCAAGGTATCGCCTTTGGCGATCTTTCGCAGTTCGTCCATGTCAGCCAACACAATCGCGCCCAGAAATGGCTGATCCTCGCCCACAATCACCGCATCGCGCAGCAATCCGTCAAAGTGATCGACCAGCTTGGCCCGCAACGCGCCAACAGCAACCCATGTTCCCGTGCGCAGTTTAAAGTTTTCCGCCGTGCGCCCGTCAAAAAAGAACCCCTTGGTCAGATCATCGGGGTCTGCGGGGCGCAGCGCATCGCCAAGCATATAGAACCCTTCATTATCCAACGCATCTGCGGTCGCTTGTGGGGCTCCGAAATAGCCGGGCGTGATCGACGGACTTTTCAGCCGCGCCTCCAGCTTGCCTTCGTTCGGGACCAGTTTAAGGGTCACACCGCATGCGGGGACACCAACATTTCCCGATCTGGGCTGGTGATCCGTTCCCATCAGCGCAAAGGGGCCGGTTTCGGTGGCCCCCAACGCGGTCACCAAAAGCACCTCGCGCCCTGTGGCCTGCTTGGACAGCGCCTTGAGCTGATCCCAGGTATGTTGCGCCATACCGGCACCAGCATACATCATCATGTCCATGCGGCTAAAAAACGATTTTGCCAGATCGGCGTCTGCTTCTAGGGCGCGCACAAGCATTTCATAGCCCAACGGTACATTGAAATGCCACGTGGGCCGCACATCGGCCAGATTGCGCAGGGATGTGGCAAATCCGGCAGGCGTCGGCTTGCCCTCATCGATATAGAAAGTGCCGCCGTTATACAGCACCATGTTAAAGGTCTTGTTGCCGCCAGCGGTGTGATTCCACGGGGCCCATTCACACACGACGGGCGGGTGATCGGCCAGAAAGCGAAAGCAATCGGCGATCATGTCCTGATTGCTGGTCAGCATATGTTGCGTGTTGATGACCGCCTTGGGCGATCCGGTGGACCCGGAGGTGAACAAGTATTTCGCGACTGTGTCAGGCGTTAATTTGGCAAAGGCCGCATCGGCAGTGTCAGTGTCTAACGTGCAACTTAGGGTCCTGAAATCTATCTGACCTTCGGCAAGATTTTCGGTCGCGATCACCGCCAAATCCGGCGAAGCAATCGCTGCGATGGCTTTGCCATAGGCCGCCCCATCAGCGACGAAAACCGCGCCGGGTTTTAGCAGCAATGCGATATCGCGCAGCTTGGCGTGGTCGCTTGATACCAGGGAATAGGCTGTCGAGATCGGCGCATAAGGAACACCCACATATTGCGCGGCCAGCCCGATCAGCGCGTGTTCTATGTCGTTGCCCGACAACACCAGCAGCGGCTTGTCAGGGCCAAGCCCCAAAGACAGCAACCCCGCCCCGATCTGTCGCACCTGCGTCAAAACTTGTGAATAGCGCATCGTGCGCCATTCGCCCGACGCGTCTCGTTGGCCCAAATAGATCCGGTCAGGTGCCACCTTGGCCCAATGCACCAGTCTTTCAGGTATGCTGTTGGCCAATGGCGTAACCACACCTTTTTGCGCCATCACAATCGTGCCGTCGGGGCGGTGCTCAATATCAAACTCTGGCTGCCAAAGCGCTGGACCGGGTGTACTCATTTTGATCAGTTTCCAACAAGCTTCGACAGGATCGTATGAAGGCTCTCGCGTTCTGCGGCGCTTAGATTTGCAAAGATGCGCTGCTCATGGGCAACGATCGCGGCACTGACCTTGTCGTGCAACTGCTCTCCTTTCAGGGTCGTGCGCAAGGCATAGGCACGCCTGTCTGTCAGCGCGCGTTCGCGGCGGATCAAGTCCAGATCTTCCAGCTCGTCCACGATGACCACCATGCCCGACCGTTCAATTGACAGGGCCACCGCGACGTCGCTTTGGTTGATGTCGGGGTTCGCGCTGACGACAGACAGGACCGACATGCTGCGTTGGCTTAGGTTAAACCCCATCAGCAATTCACGCAGATCGCGTTGGATGGTGACCCAACTGCGCTTGATCAGATATCCCGTAAAATCCGGCAGGTTGCTTTTGCGGATCGCGACGGACAGGTCGTCGCCGTGCAGCGTTGGTGTCAAAGGTGATTTTTGCTTGGTCATGCCGGTCTCTGGTTTGTTCTGTTACCGAACATTAAGTTTGATCTGGCGCTTTTGGCAAGCAAAAAGGCATGGCCTTGCGTCCGGGGCTGCGATTGACGCAGTATCAAAAACGAACAGTCCGCTAGGAATACATAATGTCGATTTTGCCGCCCCCTGCCCTGCGCCACATCACCGATCTGACCGTAACGTTGGACCCGATCCGGCATATGGGCAGCGGTCGCGCCGGTACCCGGCGGATTATCCCCATTGTAGGGGGCGCTGCGCAAGGCCCGTTGATCAACGGCAAAATTTTGAACGTCGGGGCCGATTGGCAAACACAATTTGCCAGCGGATTGACCGAACTTGATACACGTTATGCCATTGAAACCGGCGATGGTGCGACGATCGAGATCCAGAATTACGGCTACCGACATGGCCCCGCAGAAGTGCTGGATGCGCTGGTCCGCGGCGAAGACGTCCCCCCAGACGCCTATTATATGCGCACCCATGCCCGGCTTGAGACCGGCGATGAACGCTATGCTTGGGTGAACCAAACCTTGTTTGTCGGGAACGGTGCGCGCTTGAACGGGCTGGTGCAAATGTCGCTCTTTGCAATTGACTGACTTTGGCTGGTGAAAATCCGATGCCACGCAAAGAAGTGCTTTCTTTCTGTGGTCAGCCATGTTCAGTTTTCCCTCGTATTGCGCAAATCAAAGCAAAAGACAGGATAGAACCATGTTAAATCCTGCCAAATGTCAGTTTGCGGAACTTCGTTCCGTTATGCGGTATTGGCAGATGGGATTTTAACGCTTAGGCTACGCAAATCAGAGTCGCGGACAATCGTGGAGGAGCGTCCGCAAAGGCTTGTTTAGGGAGGGGTTCATATGTCCGGGAAATCGGCAGCACTGCCAATACGAGGTGGTCGTTCATGACGGCGATGACCATGGAAGAGGCCATTCGCCACACAGTTCAGACCAACCCGACCTTCGAGGTCGTCGAGGCAGACGTACGCGGTGTCACTTACCGCACGTTCAAGAATATTCCCGGCACAGTCGCCGCATTGATGCTGGCCAGCCGCGAACAGCATGATGGGGGCGCTGCCGAATTCCTTGTCTATCAAGACGAACGCTGGACCTATGATCAATTCTGCGCGCAGGTGCACCGCATGTCGCACGCGCTGCGCGACACATTAGGCATCCAAAAGGGTGACCGCGTCGGTATTGCCATGCGCAACTATCCCGAACTGCTGATGCTGACGCTGGCCATCGCGTCGGCCGGTGCGGTAGTGGTGTTCGTAAACGCGTGGTGGACCACCGAAGAACTGGACTATGCCCTGCAAGACAGCGGCGCAAAGACAATCTTTGCCGATGGCCCGCGACTTGAACGGATGTTGCCATTGCAAGACCGTCTTGGCCTGCGCTTGATCGGTGTACGCGACGGCGAAGGGATGACTGATCATTCCCTGACCGCGCTTGCCGCTGATATGCCTGATACGCCCATCGACGGGATCGTGCTGGATACAGATGACGATTTCGCCGTGATGTATTCGTCAGGCAGCACCGGCAAACCCAAAGGCGTCGTGCAAACTCACCGCAGCGCTGTCAGTGCTGTGTTTAGCTGGCTTATTCAGGCGGTTGCGGCCCCCTTGGTCAACCCGCCACAACCGGGTGATCCCGAACCGCCGCGCCCGTCGGGGTTGGTTGTGACCCCCTTGTTTCACGTCACCGCGACGCATCCATTATTCCTGCTCAGCCTGCCTGCGGGCGCAAAAATTTCACTGCTCCATAAATGGGATGCCGAAGAAGCTGTGCGGGTGATCAACCGTGAAAAAGTAACACGTTTTCTGGGCGTGCCCACCCAGTCGGCCGACCTGCTAGAGGCGGCAAAGCGGATGGGTGAAACCCTGCCCACGCTGACGTGGCTTGGCGCTGGTGGCGCGAAACGCCCCGCTGCCCAAGTCGCGCAGCTGCAAGGGCAGTTCCCTGCCGCCGAAATTGCGACCGGCTGGGGCATGACGGAAACCAACGCCCTTGGCATCGGCATGGTCGGCGAGGAATATAACAAGCGCCCCAATGCGGCTGGCAAGCTGCACCCGCCACTGCAAGACCTGCGGTTTTTGGATGATAACGGCAATGATGTGCCGGTCGGCCAATTGGGTGAAATCACCGTCAAAAGCCCCGCCAACATGCGCTGCTATCTGAACAAACCCGAAGCCACCGCCGAGACAATGCAAGACGGCTGGCTACGCACCGGTGATCTGGGCGTGATCGACGAAGAAGGGTTCATTACCATTCTGGATCGCAAGAAAAATATCATCATCCGTGGCGGCGAAAACATCGCCTGCCTAGATGTCGAAGGGGCGTTGCATACGCACCCCGACGTGATCGAGGCTTGTGCCTTTTCCGTGCCCGACGAACGGCTGGGCGAAGTCGTGGGTGCCGCTATCCAAATGCGCGATGGCAAGACGATGACCAGCGCAGACATGGCCACCCATCTGGACGGGCACCTTGCCAAATTCAAAATACCGCAACAATTGTGGTGCCAAGACGGGCCTTTGACCCGTGGTGCTACTGACAAAATTGACCGCCGTGCGATCCGCGCCGCGTGTCTGGAACTTTAGGCCCCCCGAGCCTTTGCTGAAAGGAAGACAGATGAACCACCCCACAGACGAAGAAATTGGAGCCTATATCGGTGCTGCTGGCAAAGCGGCATGGGAGGTTCCTGACCTGCCGGCGGGGACTGCCCTGCGCGAGATCAAATCAGTTGGCATCATCGGTGCCGGCACCATGGGCGGCGGCATCGCAATGAACTTTGCCACAGCTGGCATCCCTGTGACCATCGTTGAAACCACCCAAGAAGCGCTGGATCGTGGGTTGAAGGTCGTGCGAGGCAACTACCAACGTAGCAGTGACAAGGGTCGTTTTCCACAAGACGAAGTCGAAACGCGGATGGACCGTTTCAACGGCCAGCTTGAAATCGCAGCGCTTGCTGATTGTGATCTGGTGATCGAAGCCGTGTTCGAAAACATGGAGCTGAAGCGCAAGATTTTCACCGAACTTGACCGCGTGATGAAGCCGGGTGCGATTTTGGCAACCAACACATCAGCGCTGGACATCGACGAAATCGCGGCGATGACCAAACGTCCCGAAGACGTAATCGGGCTGCACTTCTTCTCGCCTGCCAATGTGATGAAATTGCTCGAAATCGTACGCGCAAAACACACGGCAGATGATGTCGTCGCCACGTCAATGGATCTGGCGCAAAAGATCAACAAGATCGCCGCGCTGGTCGGCGTTTGCCCCGGTTTCGTTGGCAATCGCATTCTGTTCGCCCGTCAAATTCAGGCTAACAAGCTTTTGGACAAAGGATTGATGCCCTGGGATGTAGACGCTGCGTTAAACACCTTTGGCTTCAAGATGGGCCCGTTCCAGATGTCGGACCTTGCCGGTCTTGATATCGGTTGGTCCAAAGGGGCCAAGACAACCAACCCGATCCGGGATGCGCTATGCGAAATGGACCGTCGAGGCCAGAAAACCAAGGCCGGTTTTTATGACTATGACGAAGCCCGCCGCCCGATCCCGTCGGACGTGGTCGCTGGCGTGATCAAAGACATCACCGGTGCTGAATCCTCGTCGATGTCTGCGGACGAAATCATTGAAATCTGCATTTATCCGATGATCAACGAGGCCGTCAAAATCCTTGAGGAAAACAAAGCGCAACGTCCATCCGACATCGATGTGGTCTGGCTGAACGGCTATGGCTGGCCCGCCGACAAGGGCGGACCGATGTTCTATGGCGATATGGTCGGCGCACAAGCCGTGCTGGACGTGATGGAGCGCTTGGGCGCTGAAGACCCCGCATTTGCACCCGCAGAATTGCTCCGCGATCTTGCGAAAAACGGCGGCAAATTCACCGAGATCGACACCGGAGGGCTGAAAACATGAGCTATGAATTCATCAAGACCGAGAAAAAAGGTCATATCCTGATCGTCACCATGAACCGGCCCGAAGTCTACAACGCCGTTCATGCCGAAATGCATCAAGAAATGAGCGATTGCTGGGATGCTTTTGCGGCGGACCAAGACCTGTGGGTCGCGGTTCTGACAGGTGCAGGCGACAAGGCGTTTACCGCAGGTAATGACCTCAAGGCCACTGCGTCGGGTGGATCCAAGAAAACGCTGGCTCCGACTGGCTTTGCCGGTCTGTCCTCGCGCTTTGATCTGGAAAAGCCGATTATCGCAGCCGTTAACGGTTTTGCGATGGGCGGCGGGTTCGAAACAGCACTGTCCTGCGACATTATTCTGGCCGCTGACACAGCGAAATTCGCGCTGCCCGAAGTCAAAGTAGGCTTCTTTGCGTCTGCGTCGGGCGTGCAGCGTTTGTCGCGCTACATCGGGCGCCTTGCTGCGCAAGAACTGATGCTGACAGGCCGCACCATCGACGCTGCCGAAGCGCTGAAACTGGGATGCTGCAACGAAGTGATGCCAGCCGATCAGTTGATGCCACGCGCGATGGAACTGGCCGAGCAGCTTTGCTCTGTCTCGCCATCCTCGGTCAAAGCGACCAAGCGCATTTTGAACTGCATGAACGTGGCCGAAGGCCTGCCCGAAAGCCTTGAGTACAGCCGTGTTGTCCAAGGTGATCTGGCGAAAACCGAAGATTTTAAAGAAGGCGTTCAAGCCTTTGTCGAGAAACGCAAACCCAATTGGGTCAACAAATAATAACCGAAATTAACAGCCGGGAGGCACCGAATGTCACATAACGAAGCAATGGCCGGAATGAACAATCTTGAGATGTCCGAGAAGGCCAAGCCGCTTTTGGCGGCCGTCATCAAGCACATCCGCGAAAACGTCGATCCGATCACAGATGAATATTTCCGCCTTGGCGAAGGCCGCGCAGACCGCTGGTCGCACGCGCCGGGCCAGCTTGAACTGCTGGAAACCGCCAAGAAGAAAGCGCGCGAAAGCGGGTTGTGGAACTTCTTTTTGCCCAACGCCGAAACCGGCGAAGGTCTGTCGAACCTTGATTACGCTTATATCGCGGCCGAGTTGGGCAAAAGCCCGCTGGCGTCTGAATCGCTGAACTGTTCCGCGCCTGACACCGGCAACATGGAAGTGTTGGAGCGTATCGGCACCCAAGAACAGAAAGACACATGGCTCAAGCCGCTATTGGCGGGTGAAATCCGGTCGGCATTCGCGATGACCGAACCCGACATGGCGTCGTCGGATGCGAAAAACATCTCGACCTCGGCCGTGCTGGAAAACGGCGAATGGGTAATCAACGGCGAGAAATATTATATCTCTGGTGCTGGTGATCCACGTTGTAAGATCATGATTACAATGGTGAAAACATCGCCCAACGCAGAGCCCTTCCGCCAGCAGTCGCAGATCCTTGTGCCTGTCGACACCCCAGGTGTTGAAATCATCGGCCCAATGCACGTCTTTGGTCACGACGACGCGCCGCACGGTCACATGCACATCAAATTCACAAACGTCCGCGTACCAGAGGCGAACATGTTGTGGGGCGAAGGTCGCGGCTTTGAGATCTCGCAAGTGCGTCTTGGACCTGGCCGTATCCACCACTGCATGCGGTCGATCGGTGCTGCCGAAAAGGCGTTGGATCTGATGATCGAACGTGGCCTAAGCCGTGAAGCCTTTGGGAAAAAGATCATCGACCTTGGCAAGAACATGGAAACCATTTCCCGTGCCAAGATAGAGATTGAGGCCATGCGTTTGATGGTTCTCAAAGCTGCCAAGGCGATGGACGTATTGGGCAACAAAGAGGCCCGTATCTGGGTCAGCATGATCAAAGCGATGGTGCCGGAAAAAGTCTGCAACATCATCGACCAAGCGATGCAGGTTCACGGCGCGACCGGTATTTCCCAGTGGTCCCCACTGTCCGGCATGTACACCTCGCAGCGCACATTGCGCTATGCGGATGGCCCCGATGAAGTCCACCACCACGTTATCGCCCGTGCCGAAGTCAAGGATTACAAAGAATCCAACCTGCGCACATCCCGCGCCCGCGAAGAAATCGCGACAGGCCGGACACGGGGCGGCGTATGACTTTGTTTGATCTAACCGGAAAGGTGGCGCTGTTAACCGGTGCCTCCAAAGGCATGGGGTTGGCGATGGCCAAGGCCCTTGCCGAACACGGGGCGACGGTGGTGATTTCGGCGCGCAAGCAGGATCAGCTTGATGCTGCTGCGGCTGAGATCAACGCGCTTGGCAAAGGCAAAGCCTTCGGCGTGGCCTGCAACGTGGGCTACAAAGAACAGCTGCAAGCGCTGGTTGATAAAACCCACGAAGTTGCGGGCAAGATCGACATCGTGATCGGCAATGCCGGCGTGAACCCCTATTACGGGCCAACGTCGGAAATCCCTGACGATGCCTATCAGAAAACCATGAACGCCAACGTGCAGTCTAACCTGTGGCTGGCACAAATGGTCGCCCCTGACATGGTCGAAAAGGGTTCGGGTTCGATGGCGTTTACGTCCTCGATCGGGGCATTCAAGCCGTCTGTGATGCTGGGCACCTATGGCATGTCCAAACTGGCGTTGATCGGGTTGGTACGCAACCTTGCGGCTGAATTCGGTCCCAAAGGCATCCGCTTTAATGCGATTTGCCCCGGCCTTGTACGCACCGAATTTGCGCGCGAACTGTGGGACAATCCCGAAGTCGAAGAGCGCATCAAAAACGACATCCCGCTGCGCCGCCTGGGTGAGCCCGAGGATTTCGCGGGCCTTGCCGTTTTCCTGGCCTCTGATGCCAGCCGCTACATGACCGGTCAGGCGCTGACCGTCTGTGGCGGATCGAACCTGTGGACGTAAGGGGCTGATATGGAACTGAAAGATAAAATCGTCGTCGTCACAGGTGCCGCGAGCGGTATCGGCAAAGCGATGGCCATTCGTTTCGCTGCGGAAGGTGCCAAGAAAGTCGTCTGCGTCGATCTGAACAAAGACGGTGCGCAAGAAGTGGCAGACGGCATCGACGGTGTGGCGTTCGGCGTCAATGTCGGTGTTGAGCAAGAGATCGCGGATATGATCGAAGCGGTCGAGGCCGATATCGGTCCGATTGATTTGTTCTGTTCTAACGCAGGCATTTTGACCGCTGGTGGTATGGACGTGTCCAATGACGACTGGCAGCGGATTTGGGATATCAACGTGATGTCTCATGTCTGGGCCGCGCGTCATCTGGTGCCGCGCATGACCGCACGCGGGGGCGGCTATCTGCTGAACACCGCGTCGGCGGCGGGCTTGCTGAACCAGGTCGGTTGTGCGCCTTACGGCGTGACCAAACACGCGGCAGTTGCCTTGGCTGAGTGGCTGGCAATGACCCACGGCGATGACGGCATCAAGGTTTCCGTGCTTTGTCCGCAAGCGGTGCGCAGCGAAATGACCCGTGGTCACGAGGAATCTGTAGCGGCTCTGGACGGCATGTTAGAGCCTGAACCAGTGGCAGACGCCTGCGTTGAGACGATCAGAAACGAGACGTTCCTTGTCCTTCCTCACCCACAGGTCTTGGACTATATGCGCAAGAAAACCGACAACTATGATCGTTGGATTGGCGGGATGCGCAAGCTGAACCGTCAATTTGGTGACATCCGCAACCCAAAGAAAGCACCCTCATGATCGGATACACGACAGTCGGCACCGCCGACATGGAGCGCGCCAAAAAGTTCTATTGCGATCTGTTCGAAAGCAAGGGTGCCAAGGTGCTGGTGGATGCAGGACGCATCGCCATGATCGGCACAGGTCGCGGTACGCCGATGATCGCAGTGTGCGAGCCGTACAACAAAGAGGCCCCCACCCCAGGCAACGGCGTAATGGTGGCCTTTACGGCCGAGACAAAGCCCGAAGTTGACGAAATCTATGCCCGCGCGATTGAACTGGGGGCGACCTGCGACGGCCCTCCGGGTCAGCGCGTGCCAGACCGCTTTTACGGGGCATACGTCCTTGACCATGACGGCAACAAGCTGTGCTTTTTCAAGTTCGCGTAAGTTAAAACGCTGCCGTCCGCGTCACGCGGGCGGCAGATCATAGACGCGCCGCGCAGTTCCCGAAAACAGCGCTGTCTTCTCGGCTTCCGTCAAATCCGCTGACATCTTCTTGAACGCATTCCAAATCACCGGATAGCTGACAGCGGTACGGTCCACGGGAAAATTGCTTTCAAACATGCAACGGTTCGGGCCAAAGACCTCTAGCATATGCGCGTACCATTTGCCCTGAACCTCGACGATCTCGTCCGAAGACGGCGGCAATTCGCGGTGCATGTAGCCAAACCCGTTGTCCGGCATACACAAACCGCCCAGTTTCGCCATCACGTTGGGGCATTCAGCCAGGTCGGCCATGTGATCCTTCCACGCCTTGAAAATCTCGTCGCGCTTGCCCTCGAACCGGCCAACGCCCAAAGGGGTGCCAAAGTGGTCAAGGATCAGCGTGGTACCGGGAACAGCACGGGCGAGATCAAGGAATTCCTGATGCTGATGGTGATAGTGCCAACTGTCCAGCGTCAGACCGCGTTCACCCAAAATCGCTGCACCGCGTCTAAAGTCAGGATCACCATACTGGTTCGGCACACCGCGTCCCGGAATGGCAAGGCTGGCAGGTTCCGGATCACGGGCACCGGAATTGCGGATGCCCTTGAACAGGCCTTGGCCTGCTTCTTCATGCGCCTCCAATGCTTCGTGCAACAAAGCAGGGTCCAGCACCAATTCGGTCTGGCCGATGATGCCCGCGACCTTGGCTTGCCCGTCACTTGCCGTCGCGGCCATCCGCGTGACTTCGCGTGTTTCAGCAACGGACTGAAGATGCGCCGCCGCGTCCAAATCCCAATATGACCGGCATTCGATAAACATCGTTTGCACGACATTATGGCCTGACCCCGTATCACGCCCAAGCGCATCCATTTCATAGACCGCAGGGTTTTCGTCGGTCCCGTGCCGCCACAGGTGATGGTGCGGATCTACGATCTCGCGGTCGGGGTCGATGATCGGTTCCACCACCAATCCCAGCCAGTCGTCACGCAATTCAATACCGGGTTGCCACCCCGGATAGCGGCCACCGGTATTTGTCATCAGGTTTCTTTCTTTTTATAGGGCCGCATCAGGCCCTCTTGGGCTGTGCTGGCCGCCAGTTGGCCATTTTGATTGTAGATCAATCCGCGGTTAAACCCGCGTGCACCGCCCGTGAATGGCGCATCAAGTTCGTACAGATGCCAATCGGAAAAATCGATCGGTGCGTGAAACCACATCGCGTGGTCAAGGCTGGCGGTCATCACCTTGCCCTGAAACCACGTCAGCCCGTGCGGGCGCAGTGACGATCCCAAAAGGTTCATATCGGACGCATAGGCCAGCAGACATTGCTGCATGATAGGCGATTGCCCCTTGGCCGCTTCCATGCGGAACCAAAGATAGTTTTTATCAGAAGTTTTTTCAGGCTCAAAAAGATCGCGCGGATCGACTTCTCGGATTTCGATGGGGCGTTCGCGCTGGAAATCTTCGCGGTATTTTTCGGGGATTTTCTGAATATATGGCTCGCGCAGATCGGGACGATCCAGCCAGTGTTCAGGGCCTTTGACATCGGGCATCTTGTGCTGATAATCCCAGCCCTCTTCCTGCACATGGAACGACGCTGACAGGTTGAAAATCTGTTTGCCGTGTTGGATCGCCACCACGCGGCGAGTGGTAAAACTGCCGCCGTCGCGCGCGCGATCAACCTGATAGATCACCGGAATAGACGGATCACCGGGGCGGATGAAATAGGCATGCAGCGAATGGCAGATCCGGTCGGGCACTGTACGATAGGCCGCCATCAACGCCTGCGCGATGACATGCCCGCCAAATATCCGCGTCGTCGTTTCGCCGCCCGATCCGATGCCACGAAACAGATCGACCTCAAGCTGTTCAATGTCGAGCAGTTCAAGCAATTGGTGGGCGGCGTCTGTCATGGATTAGTCCTTTTGGGTTGCCCGCTTTTGGGCGTAGGCGATATAGAAATCAAAGCTGTCAGGGTTGGCCATTGAATCGCGGTTGACCACCTTGGCCGGATCTTGACCAAGCAACAGCTTTTTCACAGGAACCTCAAGCTTTTTGCCCGAAAGCGTGCGGGGTATTTCCGCCACTTCGATGATTTCGTTCGGGATAAAGCGCGCGGATACATTCTTGCGGATCGCTCCGTTGATCTTGTCTTTCAGCGCGTCATCCACAGCGACACCTTTGGCAGGCACGACAAACAGCGGCATAAAGCTTTCGCGACCCAGAAATTCAAGATCGACGACAAGGCTGTCCATCACATCATCAATGCCTTCAACAGCTTGATAGATTTCGGCACTACCAAGGCGCAGCCCTTTGCGGTTGATCGTGGCGTCCGACCGGCCATAAATCACCGACCCGCCGTCTTCGTTAATCTCGATCCAGTCACCGTGGCGCCAGATGCCGGGGTAGGTATCGAAATAACTGTCGTGCAGGCGGCTGCCATCATCATCGCCCCAGAAAAACAGCGGCATCGATGGCAGCGGTTCAGTGCAGACCAATTCACCGACAACACCGATCAGTTCATTGCCGTCTTCATCAAAGGCGCGCACGGCGTTGCCAAGCGCACGGCACTGCATTTCACCCGCGCGAACTGGCATGCCGGGGTGACCCAACACGAACGCCCCGGCAAGGTCTGTCCCCCCCGAGATCGGTGCAAGCCAGAGGTCTGCTTTCACGTCCCGATAAATCCAGTCATAGGCGTCGGAACTTAGCGGTGATCCGGTCGAGCCGAGCGATCTCAGTGCGCTTAGGTCGACTTCTTCTCGGGGTTTGATCCCAGCCTTCATACAGCCGCTAAAGAACGCGGCACCTGCGCCAAAGAAATCCAGCGTTTCATCCGCAACAAAACGCCAGATCACGCCCATATCGGGATAGTTTGGCGCGCCGTCGAACATGGCAACCGTGGTACCTTGGCCAAGGGCGGTGAATTGCGAATTCCACATGATCCAACCGGACGAAGTCAGCCAGCAATAGCGCCCGCCCCGTTTGAAATCATGGTGCAGCGATTGCTTGGCGGATTCCAGAATGATGCCGCCATGCCCATGCACAATGGGTTTCGGGTTGCCGGTGGTGCCAGACGAATAAACGATCCACAGCGGATGATCGAACGGCACTTGGGTCGAGGTATAATCGACCTTGTCGTGCAGCAAATCATCCCACGCGACGTGCCCAGCTGGAAGATCGCCGACAAAGGGAACAGTGACGCATTGGACGAGGCTGGGCAGTTCTGCCTCGATCCCGGCCAGAATCTCGCGACGGTCAATGGTTTTACCAGCATGGACATAGCCGTCTTGTGCAATCAACACTTTGGGTTCGATCTGTTTAAACCGGTCAAGGATCGCAACGTGGCCCATATCAGGTGCGCACAGCGACCAGATCGCACCGATGCTGGCGGTCGCAAGAAAGGCGATCATCGCGGTTTCGGTGTTGGGCAAAACGGCGACAACGCGGTCGCCCTGTTCGACACCAATGCCACGCAGGCGTGCGGCAACACTGGCGACTTGCGCGCGCAGGTCTGACCATGACAGCACCTTGCGGCCAAAGGTTTCGGATTGCACGATCAGCGCGTCGCCGTCCGGCTGGCTGTCGACATGTTTCATGATCTGGTCAGTAAAGTTCAACATCGCACCCGGACACCATTCTGCCCCCGGCATCTGACGTTTCGCCAAAACTTTGGTGCAGGGAACGCTGGCCTGTACGTCAAAGAACTCCCAGATCGCACCCCAAAAGGCATCCAGATCATCCACGCTCCACCGCCACATGGCGTTGTAATCCGCGAAAGTCAGGCCGTATTTTTCCTGCAAGAAACGCTCGAACCCCGCCATGGTAGAGGCGGCGTAGCGCTCTGGCGAAGGGGTCCAAAGGATATCGTTCATGTCATTGCTCCGTGGATAAGCGCCTTGAGCTGTGGCCGGGCGGGATAGGAACTGGACGGGGCAAGCTGTGTAAAGAATACGACGGATAGATCCAGCACAGGGTCGACCCAAAAGAAGGTTGAGGCCATACCGCCCCAGCTGAAATCACCCACGCTGGATGGAACACGCACGCGGCCGGGGTTCATCACCACGGCACCACCAAGACCGAAACCCATCCCCTCCATCGGTTGTTCGGCAAAACTGGCCGGTCCCATCGATGCAATGTCGCCGGGCAGGTGGTTGCGCATCATGAAATCCAGCGTCTTAGGCGAAAGCAATCCCGCCCCGCCGGTGCGCAGCATTTCAGTGAACTTGAGGTAGTCATCAATCGTGCCCACCAACCCGCCGCCACCCGAATGCATTTCCGCCTCTAGGAACGGGGATTTTTCAGGGCGATCCACGCAACGCAGTGTGGGTTCGGACGGTGTGGCATCGTTCAATGCATAAGCACTGCCTGCAAGCGGGGTATAGAGCGCTGCAAACCGATCCTGTGCGCCTTGAGGTACTGAAAACCGCGTCTCGTTCATGCCGAGTGGCCCAAGGATTTCATCGACAAAGAACTGCTCAAGCGTCTTGCCGGAAACGACTTCGACGACGCGGCCTAGCACGTCGATGCTAACCGAATATTCCCAGCGGCTGCCAGGCTGAAACGCCAGCGGCAGCGCGGCAACACGGTCTGTCATTTCGGCCAACGATCCCTGATCGGCGCGGAACAGGATGTCGTGTTCATCCATCGCTTTGGCCAAAACACCGGGGTTGAACGGATAGCTTAGGCCCGATGTGTGGGTCAGCAAGTGGTGCAGCGTCGGTGTCGGGCAGGGTTCAGTCTGATCAATACTGGTCGCACCGGGGATCAGGCATTCCATCTTGGCAAAGGCCGGAATGAAATCGGACACCGGCGCATCAAGGTGAAACAGCCCGCGTTCGGCCAGCATCATGATTGCGACCGACGTGATCGGTTTGGTCATCGAATAGATGCGCGCAATCGTGTCACGCGCGAACGGTTCGCCTGTCTCAATGTCACGCTGGCCAACGGCGTTGAAATACACTTCGCGGCCCGCTTGCGCCACCAGAACCGAACACCCGGCAAAGCGGTTGCAGTCCACATAGCTTTGCATCCAGTCGTCAATACGGCCCAAACGATTACTATCGAAACCCATAAAAAATCCTCCTAAGACGCACCAGCGGCCTCAGGAGGATGAGGCCGCCAGAAGCGACGTTTTTCTATCCGGCAAAAGTAATCCGAAGATCAGACTTCAAGCCATTCCTTGCGTACATCCTCACGTGCCTTCAGGTCGGCTGGCGTGCCTTCGAACACCACCTGCCCGTGACCCATGACATAAACACGATCCGCAATATCCATCGCGATGGACAGCTTTTGTTCGACCAGCAATGTTGAAATCCCGCGGTTTGCGATTTCTTTCAGCACCTCGGCGACCTTTTGAACCATCTGCGGGGAAAGCCCCTCGGTTGGCTCATCGATCATCACCAGATCAGGGTCGCCCATCAGCGTACGGCACATGGTCAGCATCTGCTGTTCGCCGCCCGATAGAACCGATGCTTCGACGTCAGCGCGACGGTCAAGGTTTTCGAACATCTCGAACATGGCCTGCATGGACCAGCGGCCTGCGCCATCCTTTTGGCCCGGCTTCAGGCCCAGTGTCAGGTTTTGCCGCGTGGTCAGACCAGGAAAGATATCGCGGTTTTCGGGCACATAACCGATGCCCATGTTGGCAATCTGAAACGCCTTTTTACCAGCGATTTCCTGACCTTGGAATTTGACGGACCCGTGTGGTTCGACCTCGCCCATGATGGCCTTGCAGGTGGTGGATCGCCCCACCCCGTTGCGGCCCAAAAGGGCGACAATCTCGCCCTCTTTTACGTTCAGGTTCACACCTTGCAGGATGTGGGATTTGCCATAATAGGCATGCATATCGGTGACTTCGAGCATCATTAGTGTTCTGCCTCCAATGCGGCGCCCAGGTAGGCTTCTTGAACGCGGGCGTCGGCGCGCACGTCTGCGGGTTTTCCTGTGGCGATGATTTCGCCGTAGACCAGCACTGAAATGCGGTCAGCCAGACCAAAGACCACACCCATGTCATGTTCAACCATGATCAGCGTTTTGCCGGCCGTCACCTTGAGGATCAGATCGGTGATGTAATCGGTCTCGGTGTTGCTCATGCCTGCAGTCGGTTCATCAAGCATGATGACATCCGCACCGCCGGCAATGGTGATCCCGATTTCAAGCGCCCGCTGTTCCGCATAAGACAACGTGCCAGCGGGCAGATTGCGCCGTTCCAGCAGGTTGATCTGGTCCAAAATAGCCTCGGCCCCTTCGGTCAGATCACGCTTCTGGTTCACCAGATGCCAAAAGCTGTACTTGTAGCCCTGCGACCATAGCAACGCACAGCGGACGTTTTCAAACACGGTCATAGCCGGAAAGATGTTGGTGATCTGGAACGACCGGCTTAGACCTTTGCGGTTGATCTGGAACGGCTCAAGCCCTGCCAGATTTTCGCCATGCAGCTTGACCGTGCCTGCCGTTGGCGCGAACCGTGCAGTGATCAGGTTGAACAGTGTCGATTTACCCGCCCCGTTGGGGCCGATGATCGCGTGGCGTTCGGCCTTGCCGATGCTCAGGTCAATGCCGCGAATAATCTCGGCTTTGCCAAAGCTTTTCTTGAGGCCAGTCAGTTCAAGGGCTGGTGTGCTCATGATGCGCCTCCTGCTGTGTTAGCTTCGTTCCAGGCGTCTCTAAGCGCCGGAGCGGTGGCTTTGGTGATGCCAAGGCCGATCGCCGTGACGGCAATTGCAATCACCCAAGGCAAGACCTCATGGCTGTTGAACGTCGTCCAGAAGATCGTCATTTCATCATCCCCCGTCGCCGCATGACGAAAGTGGAACGTCATTTCGACCAAAGCCGCTAAGCCAAGCAATCCGATTGCCCCGGGCAAAAGCGTCTTGAGGTAGGGTATGAACAATGTGCGCGCCTTGCCCAGTTTGAACACTGGCACGTGCATCATCAAAAGCCCCGCCAGACCACCCGGAAAGAACATCACCGTGGCGACAAACAGGACACCTGCATAAAAGGCCCATAGTTCAGTCGACAGACTAAGAACCGTTTGCAGCAGCGTAAAGGCAATCGCGCCAATGATCGGCCCAAAGAAGAACCCAACCCCACCCAGAAAGGTCACCAGAAGGATCACGCCGGATGACGTGGTATTCAGGTTCTCTTCGGTCAAGATTTCATAGTTGATGGCGAAAAGCCCGCCGGCGATGCCGCAGAAAAAACCCGACGCGATAAAGCTGTAATACCGGACCCACCGTGAGGAGTAGCCAAGGAATTCAGCGCGCTCCGGGTTGTCGCGCACGGCGTTTGCCATGCGGCCAACTGGGGTGCGACTCCAAAGATACATAAGTGCTGCGGAAATCACCAACCACGCGATGGTCAGGTAATACACTTCGATCTGTTGCAAGAATTCGACGCCAAAGAACGGTTGCGCATAGGTACGGTCGCCACTGATGCCTTCTTCGCCGCCGAAGAAGGCAACGATGATCACCGAACAGGCCGCGATCAATTCACCGACCCCAAGCGAGATCATGGCAAATACCGTACCGGCGGAGCGCGTGGAAAAGGAACCGACGATCATCGCAAGGCCCATACCAAACAAGCCGCCAAAGATAGGCAGGATGACCAATGGCATGCTTTCAAAGAAATCCGACATGTTCATGATGTGCATACAGGCAAACCCGCCCACACCAGCATAGACCGCGTGACCAAAGGACAACATGCCCCCCTGTCCCAGCAGCATATTATAGGCCAGCGCGAACACGATAGTAATCGACATCTGGTTCATAATCGTCAGCGCCGAGTTGTTGGTAAACACCATCGGCAAGAACACGAGGACAACGATTGCGATCAACCAAGGTGCCAGCGTCATCGTCATGGAACCTGCGCGCATTCTTTGGGATGCCTGCGAAGGATCAGTGGTAATCTGATCTTTCTCGCGCGCGCCTTCTGGGATGTCGTGTTTTGGATCTGATACTGTCATGACTGGCGCTTTCCGAAAAGACCTGCTGGGCGGAAGATAAGGATCAGCACCATCAGGATATAGGGCAAGATGTCGGCGATCTGCGGGCTCGTAAGGCTCCAGAAATCCCGGAAGACGCTTTCGCTCAGGTCCTCGGGTGTTGAGATCCCTATGGCATTAAGGATGCCTTCCATCTCGATGTTATAGGATTTGGCGAATGTGGTGATCCAACCGATCAGCAAGGACGCGACCAGCGCCCCCCAAAGGGACCCAAGCCCCCCGATTACGATTGTCACAAACACAATAGAGCCAAGCACAAAGGCCATGCCCGGGAACGTACCAAGCACAGGACCAGCGATAACGCCGGCCAATCCGGCAAGTGCGGTGCCGACGCCAAACACACCCATAAAGATCAACGGCACGTTATGGCCCAATGCCTCGACCGTGCGGGGATAGCTGAGAGCGGCCTGAATAATCATGCCGACGCGGGTCTTGGTCAGGACATAAAGCAGCCCGATAAAGATACCGATCGAGATGAAGATCATGAAGATTTTGTATGCGGGGATTGAGTTGCCCGAGATTGCGAAGGCGGTGAAGTTCAGCACCTCTGGCACGGAATAAGCCATCTGGTTCTTACCCCAGATGAACTGCACCATTTCTTCGATCAGCAGCGCCAGACCAAAGGTAAAGATCAGTTCAGGCACGTGACCATACTGGTGGACGCGACGCAGGCCGTACCGTTCGACCCCCGCACCCAACACACCGACCAGAATCGGCGCGATCAACAAGCCCATCCAGAACCCCAGGGCAATACTGATCTGATAGGCAAAATAAGCGCCAAGCATATAAAAGCTGGCGTGGGCAAAGTTCAAAACACCCATCATCGAGAAAATTAGGGTCAGACCGGCGGACAGCATAAACAATAGCAGTCCAGTAACCAGCCCGTCGATCAGATTGACGAGAATGAGGTCCATGAGGCCCCTCCAGGTGAGTGGTGGCAAAAAAGAATTGGCCCGTCCACCAAAAGGCAGACGGGCCAGAGATTAGACGCTTATGGGCGCTTCATCTCGCAGGTGGTTGGGCTGTCCATCGACGCCATCTCGATTGTTGTTTCAGTCACAACACCAAAGCCGGAGTTGTCATAGTCAAAATCAAGGTTTTCGTCGGTGTGTACCGCAACATGCATGTCTTGGATCAACTGATGATCCTGTGGGCGCATGAACAATTTGCCACCCCACATGCTGTCGTATTCCATACCTTCAAGCTTGGTGCCGATGGCAACGACGTCTGTCGATGTACCTGCTTCGGTAATCGCCTGACCCAGCATGCCGATGACGTTGAAAATACGGCTTTGGTCGATGTTGCCTTCTGGGTATTTCGCCTCGAACGCTTCGTATGTGGCACGTGCCTCATCGCTTGCGATCGGGTTGATGCCGCCTTGCGAAATCAGACGGATCCGGTTTTTACCGCTTTCGCCAAATGCACCGGTGATCCCGGAACCCGCAGCGTAGTAGGTATAAATCGGGCCCTCAAATCCGTTTTCGATGATCGACTTGCCCAGACCCAGCATGTCTGCGCCCCAGTTACCTGTGATAACCGCATCCGCGCCGGACGAAACGATTTTACGCGCATATGGTGTAAAGTCTTTTACCTTGCCAATGGGGTGCAGTTCGTCACCAACGATTTCGATGTCGGGGCGCTTGGCACCCAACATGCTGTTTGCAGCGGCGGAAACGGCCTTACCAAAGGAATAGTCCTGACCGATGATATAGATTTTCTTGAGCGCTTCGTCTTGTGCGATCACGTCTGTCAGCGCGTCCATCTTGATGTCGGCGTTGGCGTCAAAGCGGAAGTGCCAGAAGTTACACTTGTCGTTGGTCAGCGCAGGATCGACAGCGGCATAGTTCAGGAACAGAACACGGCTGTCAGGGTTGCGCTTGTTGTGCTTGTCGATTGCTTCGGTCAGCGCGTTCGCAACGCCCGAGGAGTTACCCTGCACGATGAAACGGACACCTTGGTCGATGGCGACCTGAAGCTGGATCAGCGATTCTTTGGGGCTGATTTTGTTGTCAAAGCCGATGACTTCCATCATCTGGCCGTCCAGCAATCCACCTTTTTGGTTGACCATATAGTCAGCGGCAAATTCGAACTGGTGAAGACCGTTTGTACCGGTGCTCGCAAAGGGGCCAGACAGTGGGTCGATGAATGCAATCTTGATATTTTCTGCAAAGGCAGCGCTTGCGCCAATGAGCAAAGAAAGTGCGGACACTGCACCTAGCTTAGTGATATTTTTCATTTTTATCCTCCCAAGGACGGCCCGGCGCTTTGATGCGTTTTTTAGATTGCCAAGCCTTGTGCGGAGCCTTGCATAATCGGGTTTATTGTCAAGCGCCTCTGTTCAAAAGTTGCGGGGATAGGCCGTCAGTTATGGCATTTGTTGCGCTGCAATAAAGGCGCCCATGTTTCAAGCAAAGCCCCCCTAAATGCCCATAATTTCCTCGAAATACACTCTAACATTTTGTTATGTATTAATTTTATTTTTTCACAGCGATCGACTGCGTTGCCTTAAAATTATACATCATCCTGACATTTGTCCGGAACAGCCCACGCCAAAATTTTTCGTGTGACGTTAGGTTCTTTGTCGATATTTTTCAGTGCTATGATCGCGCAGACATCCAACGCAAAAATTCGCGCCACTTCCAATATGGTGGCACGGCGTTTCGGTGACTTGCGATTTGATTCTTAGTAACTTAGCGCCTTCTCAAGGGACCGCTAAATCCGGATGCTGATCGCCTCGGCGGCTTTTATCAGGCGTTTGGCATAGACGGTTTCAAGCTGCTTTTTCTTCACATGAAACGATGGGCCGCCAATGTTCAAACCATAGACCAAAGACCCGTTTGGCGAAAATATCGGCACAGCAATGCCGTTCACATCCGGGCGCCAATCCCCATAGCTCGAACAATAGCCTTTTTCATCATATTCCACGACCGCCGCCTCATAGCTCGCGTGCGCTCGTACCTTGGTCTGCGCATCGACCTCAGCGGCAAGCGCAAAGGCGCGGTCGCGTACCGCTTCGTCAGACCCGACCAGAATGGCCCGCCCAATCGCTGAATCGAACAACGGAAGGCGCGACCCGACCCGCATCTGCAAAGCCACATCTTCCCGAGACCGTTTTGTACAAATATAAACAGCATCAAGCCGGTATTGTTCGCCAATCGCGACGGTGACATAGGAATTGGGACCATCGCGCAAGGCCGTCATTTCGTCTTTTGCCCGGTCGCCGATTTCCATGCTGGTCAGTACACCGAACCCCAGCTGCAAAACACCTGCGCCCAAGCGGTACGTTCCGGTCCGCGGATCGGCGACCAGATAATCCAGTTCGCACAGCGTGTGGGTCAACCGCGAAACCGTGGCCTTCGGCAATCCTGTGCGTTCTGAAAAATCGGTATTGGTCAGCGCAGATTCATTCATCTTATAACAGCGCAATACGTCCAGCCCGCGCGCCAGCGCTGTCACAAAGTTTCTATCCTTTGCCTCTGCTGGATCATTCGCGAACTCGTTATGTGCCATCTATTTGCCGTCCAGTGCTTTCAACCCGTTGGCCGCAAAGACCGGCACATAGGCACCGACCTTCATCGCGCGTTCCGGGTTTGACGCGTTGCCATCCAGCGCGCGTTTTAGCACCCCTTGGATAATGCCAGCCATGCGGAAAAAACAAAACGCCAGATAAAAACCAAAGTTATCGATCCCGTCCAACCCGCGACGTTCGCAATATTTAGCGACAAATTCTTCGTCTGTCGGCACGCCAAGTGCCTTGCGATCCGCACCGCCAAAACCGCGGCCTTCGGTGCCCGCTGGCATTTGCCATTGCATGATAACGGCAGCAAGGTCGGCATAGGGATGCCCAATGGTGGAAAGTTCCCAATCCAGCACGGCCAAGCATTTCGTGCCGTCCTTTTCGAACATCATGTTGTCGATGCGGTAATCACCATGCACCAGCGTGCGCTGGCCGTCATCTGCGGGGATGCTGGCGGTCAAACGTTCGATCAGTTCGTTCATCGCTGGCTGGTCTTCGGTTTCAGAGGCCCGATATTGCTTGGTCCAACGGGCGATCTGGCGTTCGTAATAGTTGCCGGGCGGGCCATAATCCGCCAGCCCGACCGTGTTGATGTCAACGTCATGCAGGGCGGCCAGCACGCGGTTCATTTCGTCCATGATCCCGGCGCGCGTTTCATTGGTCTCGTCCGGCATGCGGGGGTCCATGAAGTTGCGCCCGTTGATGTGGTCCATGATATAGAAGGCGGACCCGATCACATCGTCGTCTTCGCACAACAAATGCATCTTTGACACCGGGACATCCGTATCCTGCAATGCCTTTTGCACGCGGAATTCACGATCAACCGCATGGGCAGATTTCAACAAAACCCCCGGCGGTTTGCGACGCAGCACATAGTTGCGGGTCGGCGTCTTTAGCAAGAACGTCGGGTTCGACTGCCCGGCCTGAAACTTGGTGACCTCAAGAGGGCCTTCAAAGCCGTCGAGGTGTTTTTCCAGATAGGCGGTGACCTTTGGAATATCGAGCGTTTGTGTGTCGGTACTCATGAGTTTATTCCTTAGCTATAGGTCAACATGCCAGCGGCGTCGCCGGACATCATATGCGGTGTCGCGTTGAATTCATGCAGAAAAAACGCGGAATTGGTGAAAACAAATTTCGTAATCGACGTGTTCTTGATTTGCAGGTTCAGGGTCATCATCATCTTGTCCGGTGCCCCCAATGACGCCGCCGTCAATTGCCCGATCACCCCGCCAGAGCTGACAGCAAGCACTCGTTCAGCCCCGGTGGCACAGGCCGCAAGACGGGCGGCTTCGACGCGACCGGTAAAGGTGCCCCAACTTTCAGAGGGGCCTTCGATCTCGTCCGCTTGCCACTGAAACACCGTCTCGCGCAGCGTGCGAAAATGAACCTTGCGATCGCCTTTGACCAGTTCCGGCACGTCGCCTTTATAGCGGGCATTCAGCAGGTCCTGAAAATCATATTCGTTGAACCCAGCATGTTCGTCGCCTGCCCCAAAGCCCATCGAGGCAAGCGTTTCTTTTTGCCGGGTCAGGGTGCCGGTGATCGTACGATCCGGCACCCACCCCATATCGCGAAGGGCCTGACCAACCGCCGCAGATTGCCGGTGCCCGAGATCCGACAACTTGTCATAGTTGTCGGCCCCGAATGACGCCTGTCCATGGCGGATGACCAAAAGCTCTCCCATAGCTGCTTACAGAACCTCGAACAGGCCAGCAGCACCCATGCCGCCGCCAACACACATGGTGCAGACAACGTATTTGGCACCGCGACGTTTGCCTTCGATCAGCGCATGGCCAACCATGCGTGCACCGGACATGCCGTAGGGGTGACCGATAGAGATCGCGCCACCGTTCACGTTCAGCAATTCGTCAGGAATACCCAAGACGTCACGCGACTGGATAACCTGAACCGCAAAGGCTTCGTTCAGTTCCCACAGACCGATGTCTTCGATCTTGAGGCCATGCGCCTTCAGCAGCGGTGGCACGGCATAGATCGGGCCAATGCCCATTTCATCAGGCTCACAGCCAGCGGCCATAACGCCCATGTAGCGACCCAAAGGCTGAAGGCCCATCTTCTCGGCCTTTTTCGCTTCCATGATCACAGTCGCGGAGGCACCATCGCTTAGCTGCGATGCGTTACCAGCCGTGATGAATTTGCCTTCTTTGATGTGGATACCGTCAGAATGCACCGGCTTTAGGCCCGCAAGGCTCTCGGCGGATGTGCCGGGGCGGTTACCCTCGTCTTTTTCCAGCGTGACTTCGTGCTCGGAAATCTCTTTGGTTTCTTTGTTTTGTACCAGCATTTTCGAGGTGAAAGGCACGATCTCGTCGTCGAACTTGCCTGCTTCTTGTGCCAGATGGGTCAGCTCTTGCGACCGTGCGGCATATTCGTCCTGACGCTCGCGGCTGACGTTGTAACGCTCGGCTACAGTCTCGGCTGTTTCCAGCATGGTCATGTACAGCTCGGGCTTGTGCTCTTTGATCCAGCTGTCAGCTTTGACGCGCATTTCAGCTGTCTGCACCATCGAAATGCTTTCGACACCGCCACCGATGACAACATCCATGCCGTCGGTGATGACCTGCTTGGCCGCTGTCGCAATGGCCATCATGCCAGAGGCACATTGACGGTCCAGCGACATGCCGGCAACTGTCACAGGCAGACCTGCACGGATTGCAGCCTGACGCGCGATGTTGCCCGCAGATGCGCCCTGCTGAAGGGCGGCACCCATGATGCAATCCTGAATTTCAGACACGTCAACACCGGCACGCTGTACCGCGTGGGCGATGGCGTGGCCTGCCAGTGCCTGGGGTGTCGTGTTGTTGAACGCACCGCGATAGGCTTTGCCAATCGGGGTACGGGCCGTTGATACGATTACTGCGTCACGCATGGTGATCTCCCTTTAAAGTTTAGTGTCTTAGCCCCAATCCAGATCAAGACCCTGGGCCTTGGCTGCATTGAGAGCGTATTTCTTGGTTTGGCTAAAGGCATCGGTCAGCTCTTGCTGGCCTGCCGCGTCGGTAATTTTGTCAAAGGCTGCGGCAACACCTTCGGGGGTATTGTCGTCGCCGGTCAAGGTCACGCCTTCGGTCTCGTAAACGCGCGTTTGGGCAAAGCTGCCTGCACCCGCGCCAAGGATCACCCGGCTGGGGCCGTCTTCGCTGACCAGATAAAGCAGGCCGGGTGTGATGGTTTCGGGGGCCAGCAAGGCCTGAGCCTGTTCAGGCAACAGATCGGCGGTCATGCGGGTCGCCGCTGTGGGTGCCAAAGTGTTGACGCGGATGTTGTCGCGCGCACCTTCCAGATGCAGCACGTTCATCAGCCCCATCATCGCGGCCTTTGCGGCACCATAGTTCGACTGACCAAAGTTGCCATACAGCCCTGATGCCGATGATGTCAGCACGATACGGCCGTATTTCTGCGCGCGCATGATCGGCCAGCAAGCGTGCGTCACGTTGGCAGAGCCGATAAGGTGCACGTCAACGACCTTGCGGAAATCAGACATCTCCATCTTGGAAAACGTCTTGTCGCGCAGGATGCCCGCGTTGTTCACGACGATGTCGATACGGCCCCATGCTTCCATGACCTTTGCGACCATGTCTTTCACGCCCGCCTCGTCCGACACATCGCAGCCGTGGGCCATCGCCTCGCCGCCTGCATCGCGGATTTCTTGTGCGACGGCTTCGGCGGCTGTGGATGATGCGCCCTGCCCGTCTGTCGTCACGCCAAGGTCATTGACCATAACGCGCGCGCCCCGTGCGGCCAGCCCCAAGGCGTGGCTGCGGCCAAGACCAGTGCCAGCGCCCGTAACAATCGCCACGCGGTTATCAAATCGGATGTCCATGATCGCCCCTTAATGCAGTGCTTGTTCAAAGATGTTCGGCCCGCTCATCACGTTGATGCCGCCGCTGACTGGAATGACAGCGCCCGTGATATAGGCCCCGCCGATACCGCATAGAAACAGCATACAGCCCGCGATGTCAGTATCCGTACCCACACGACGCAGCGGCACATCTTTGCCAACCTTACTGCGCATATCTTCGTCATGGGTGGCAAAGGCGGTCATGCGCGACACGAATGGCCCGGGTGCCAAGGCGTTGACGGTGATCGCATCGCCCGCCAGTTCCTTGGCCAAAATCTTGCTCAGGTGGATCACAGCGGCCTTGGACGCGGAATAGCTGTAGGCACCATCGCCCATCTCGCGTTCGCCCATGACCGACCCGACATTCACAACCCGTGCTGGGTCTTCGATGGTTGCGTGCTTTTTCAGCATCGGCAGCAGCTTTTGGGTCAGATCGAACAAACCGGCGACATTGACTGCCATCACCTTTTCCCAAGCCTTGAACGGAAAATCCCCCAAGGGCGCGCCCCATGTGATGCCCGCGTTGTTCATCAGGAGATCAAGGCGATCAGTGTGCGCCTTTACGGCCTCGACCATCGCATCGACGCCTGCTTCGGTGCCGACATCGCCTGCGAAACCGATGGCCTGGCCACTGGCCCCCATCGCGTTCAGCTCTTTCGCGACAGCCTCGCAAGCGTCGCCCTTGCGGCTGGCGATCAGGACCGTTGCACCTGCACGTATCAGTGCTTCGGCGGCCATGCGGCCAATGCCTGTGGCACCACCGGTGACAAGAGCGGTTTTGCCTTCAAGCCCGAAAAGTGTTTGGATATCCATGGTTTAAAATCCTCTGTGCTTGGCGACTTGGTTCGCGTGATAGCCGTAGTCACCCAGCCATTCAGCACCCACACGGGCGCGTTTCATATAAAATCCGATATCAAAAGCGTCAGTCATGCCGATGCCGCCATGCATCTGAACACCCTCTTGCACTGCCAGCTGCGCAGTCGAAGTGGCACGCGCTTTGGCCAAGGAAACGGCCATGGTCGCGTTGTCAGGGTCTTCGTCCAGCATACGGCCTGCGTTCAGGATCGCGGATGCCGTCACTTCGATCTCGCACCAAAGATGGGCGGCGCGGTGTTGCAGCGCTTGAAAGTTGCCGATGACGGTGCCGAATTGCTTACGCTCTTTGAGGTAAGCGACAGTCATCCCGAAGGCACCAGCAGACAGGCCAGCCATTTCAGCGGCAAGCGCGGCCTGGCCTGCTTCAAGCGCAGGCTTGAGAACGCTCATCGCGCTATCCACTTGGCCCAAGACATCCTCGCCAGTGGCTTCGACATTGTCGAAATCAATGCGCGCGGAATCACGAGCATCGATCATGTTTTGCGCATTCCGGGTGATGCCCGCACGGTCGGCAGGAATGTCGAACAGCGTCAGACCGTCATCGGTTTTCGCCAGCACCAGCAAACGATCTGCCAGCGCGCCATCAACGACGAATGTCTTTTTGCCCGACAGCCGGAAACCATTGCCTTCGCGTGTCGCAACCATTGATGCGGCTTCGGGATTGAACTTGGACGTCTCATCGACAGCCAGCGCATAGGTCACATCGCCCGTCGCAATCGCGGCCAACGCCTTTTCCGCACGCGCATCGCTCACGTTCCGCAATGCAGTCGCGGCAATCACGGCAGTCGACAAAAACGGGCTGACGACCAGCGTCTTGCCCATCTCATGCGCCAGAACACCCGCGGCGGCATGGCCCATGTCGGACCCGCCAGCAGATTCAGGGACCAGCACACCGGCCCAGCCCATATCGGCCATTTCTTTCCACATCTTTGCGTCGTGGGTCTTGCCCGCATCGCGTAGGTCGCGGAACGCTTTGACGGGGGCGGATTTATCCAAGAAACCGCGCGCAGCATCAGCCAGCATGGTTTCGTCTTCGGTCATCACCAGATTTGCCATAGTTTACGCCCCCAGCCCAAGTACGCGGCGCGACACGATGCTAAGCATCACCTCGGATGTGCCGCCTTCGATCGAATTCGCTTTGGTACGCAGCCAATCGGCAGGACGATTGCCCAAAGGTCCGTCCCATTCCAGCGCATCAGACCCACCCGCAGCCATCAACAATTCGTGGCGCTGCTTGTTCAGCTCGGTTCCCATGTATTTGAGCATCGCAGACGCATCGCCCGCACCGGTTCCGGCCTCGGCTTGGTCCTTGTAGCGTTCCAGCGTCAGCCCGATGGACAGCGCGTCCACCTCGCAGCGCAGCGCATCGGCGCGCAGGGTGGTTTCCATTTCCTGACCTTCGCCTAGGGATTCGTTCAGGACCGCACCCAAAGCACGTCCACCAGAAAGACCCTGACCGCCGCCCGAGATCATCTCGCGCTCGTGGGTCAGCAGGTATTTCGCTACGTCCCAACCGCGGTTTTCAGTGCCGACGATCTGCCCTTTGGGTACCTTCACATCGGTGAAAAACGTTTCGCAGAACACAGATGCACCCGAGATCAATTTGATGGGCCGGGTTTCAACGCCTGCGTCTTCCATGTCGATCAACAGGAAGGAAATGCCCTTGTGCTTGGGGGCTTCGCGATCGGTGCGGATCAGCGCAAAAATCCAGTCGGCCTTATCGGCATAAGACGTCCAGATCTTCTGACCGTTGACCAGCCAATGGTCACCTTTATCCTCGCCGCGCGTCTGAACGCTGGCCAGATCGGACCCGGCACCCGGTTCGGAATAGCCTTGGCACCAACGGATTTCACCACGGGCAATCGGGGGCAAATAATGCAGTTTTTGTTCATGTGATCCGAAATGCAGCAATGCGGGCCCAAGCATCCAGATGCCAAAGCTTTGCAACGGATTGCGCGCCTCGATGCGGTCCATTTCTTCTTTGAAGATCTTTTCCTGAGGTCGGGTCAGACCGGCACCGCCATATTCAACTGGCCATGTTGGCACGGTATATCCCTTGGAAGCGGCACGTTCCATCCAGACACGCTGCGCGTCTGATTCGAACTCAAAATTCTTGCCACCCCAGCACACAGATGCTTCACTGGCTTCGCCACCGCGCATTTCGGCCGGGCAATTTGCCTCAAGCCAATCGCGCAGTTCAATGCGGAAACCCTCCAGTTCCTGATTGGACTGCATCGTATTCTCCCCCCTCGTTTTTGCGGATAACAATTCCGCACTGCAAAATTGCATTTCGAAATTCGATTGACAAGACAGTTTCTGAACGCGCCTATTGCTTTGCAAATTCTTGAGGAGGAATATCGAAATGAAAGCCATGCTAAGCACCGCACCAGGCGGCCCCGAAACCCTGGAACTGACCGAACTGCCACAGCCCGAACCCAAGAAAGGCCAAGTCCGCATTCGGGTGCGCGCCGCTGGCCTGAATTTCCCTGATACGTTGATCATTCGGGACCTTTACCAGATGAAACCCCCGCGCCCGTTTGCCCCCGGTGGCGAGGTTGCAGGCGATGTTGATGCGCTTGGTGAGGGGGTCACAAACGTTGCTGTTGGCGACCGCGTTTTGGCGATGACCGGCTTTGGCGGGTTTGCAACCGAGATGTGCATTGACGCCGGAAGGGTCATGAAAATCCCCGACGCGATGCCATATGACGAAGCGTCATGTTTGGTTCTGACCTACGGCACTTCGCATCACGCGTTGAAAAATCGCGCTGAAATCCAGCCGGGCGAATCCCTGCTGATCCTTGGTGCTGCGGGTGGCGTGGGTGCTGCCGCGATCGAACTGGGTAAGGCCGCCGGTGCGAAAGTCATCGCCGCCGTGTCGTCCGAGGAAAAGGCACAGTTCTGTCGTGATCTGGGCGCGGATGAAACCATTGTCTACAGCCGCGAGATGGATGACCGCGCCACGCAAAAAGAGTTCTCGAACGAGATAAAAAGGCTTTCAGGCGGTGACGGTGTTGATGTTGTCTATGATGCCGTCGGTGGTGCCTATGCGGAACCCGCCGTGCGCGCACTGGCGTGGAAAGGCCGCTATCTGGTCGTTGGTTTCCCTGCCGGTATCCCCAAGATTCCGCTGAACCTGACCTTGCTGAAGGGCTGCCAGATTGTTGGCGTCTTCTGGGGGGCACACACGGTACAAGAACCGCAAGCCCACGCCGAAAACATGGCCGATCTGTTCCGGATGTACGCCGAGGGCCAGATCAAGCCGCGCATTTCTGCCCGTTTTCCGCTGGAAAAGGCCGCCGATGCGCTGAATCTGATGCAGGATCGCAAGGTTCTAGGCAAAGTCGTGCTCGACGTCGGTTGAGCCTGAAAGGTACTAAAATGACAAACAAACAAATCGTTATTGCCGAGCTGCCAACCGACGCGTTGACGCCTGCGCATTTCAAAGAAACCACAGCAGATATGCCCACGGCTGGCGACGGTCAGGTGGTGCTCAAGGTGATCTTGATGTCCATCGACGCGGCGAATCGGTCGTGGATGAAGGGGGCGACATACCGCGCGGCTGTGAACGCGGGTGACGCGATGCCGACCTATGCAATCTGCGAAGTCACCGAAAGCAAATCAGACCGACTGGCCGTCGGCGATATCGTCGCGGCCGAGGCGACTTGGTCGAACTACGTCGTGGCGGACGCACGCAAATGCGAAAAGCTGCCCAAGGTGCCCGAGCTGTCCAACCTGATGTCCGTCTATGGCATCGCGGGCAAGACCGCCTTTCACGGTCTGATTTCCGTGGGTCAACCAATTGCGGGTGAAACCGTGCTGGTATCGGCGGCGGCCGGGTCGGTCGGCGGCTATGTCGGGCAGATCGCCAAGGCGCTAGGCTGTCGCGTTGTTGGCATCGCGGGCGGTGCCGAGAAATGCAAGTGGGTCAAAGAGGAAATGGGCTTTGACGACTGCATTGATTACCGCGCGCCAGGCTTGGGCAAAGCATTGCGCGCCGCCTGCCCGGACGGCGTCGATGTGTATTTCGACAATGTCGGCGGCACTGTGTTGGAAGCCGCCTTGTTCAGCATGAACGAAAAGGGCCGCATCGTCTGCTGTGGTGCGATCAGCCAATATGACACCGAAACCCCCACCGGCCCGCGCAACCTGCCCGGTCTTGTGGTGGTGAAACGGCTGCGCATGGAAGGTTTCATCGTGATGGATTGGGCGCATAATGACGCCAAGGCCGTGCGCGCGCTGCAAACCTGGGTGGCAAATGGCCAGATCAAAGTAACAGAAGACATTGTCGAGGGTCTTGAGAACGCGCCTCAAGCGCTGATCGGTCTGTTGGCGGGCGAAAACAAAGGCAAGCGCATGGTGCGCGTTGCCGCAGATCCGGCATAGGGAGGCCAGAATATGTCAGCACTCAAAGACGCGGTCGCGCAGAGCGAAGCCCTGATCGGAACCGAAGTCGGCGTTTCCAACTGGATCACCGTTGATCAGGAAATGATCGACCAATTCGCTAAGACGACCCACGACCTGCAATGGATCCACATTGATCCGGAACGCGCTGCGGCCGAAACGCCCTTTGGCGGCACAATCGCCCATGGGTTTCTGACGCTGTCGCTTGCCAGCCGCTTTGCCTATGATTGCTTTAGCATGATGCCGGGTCAGGTCATGGGCATCAACTATGGCATGAACAAGCTGCGATTTCTGAAACCCGTCGTCGCGGGGTCACGCCTGCGCGGTCGGTTCACCTTGCAAAAGGTCACGGCCCGCAATGCGACCGATATGCTACGGGAAAATCTGCTCACCATCGAGATTGAAGGCGAAGAAACCCCGGCCCTGATTGCTGAATGGCTGGGGCTGGCAGTCTTCAAGGACTAAGACGCTTTGGACTGACGGCAAAGGCCGCCCCATCAGGAGCGGCCTTTTGCATTTGAATGGCACCTATTTGTCAGGGGCGGATACCGGTGCCGGATTGGTGCAGAGCGGGCCGCATTTGCTGGGTGCTTGGACAGCAGCCGCTGGTGTTTCTATCGGGCCAATCTTGCGATACACCGCAAACGCGATGCAGGCCACTGCCCCCATGATCGGGATCAGCACGCCCATGGCAATCACCGCATTGCCCATCAACGCGCCAATCGTCCCCATCAACAAGCCCGATCCCATCTGGATAAACCCCATCAACGAGGCAGCAGCACCAGCAGCCTTGCCAAAAGGTGCCAGCGCCGCCGTCGACATGGCAGGCATGACAAAGGCGATACCAAAGGAATACGTCGCGACAGGGATCATCACATGCAGAAAGCTAGGGGGCCAGATCAACAAGGTCATCGTGCCAAGGCTGCCGCAGGCGATAAAGCAAAGGCCGGGGGCGACAAGGCGCTCGGCACCGAACTTCTCCATCAGACCACGACACAGCAGCGAGGCTAGAAAGAAGCTGCCCGATTGCGCCAGCATCGACACGCCGAACTGCGCTGAGCTTAACCCCACGTCATTCATCAAGATAAACGGCAAAAACGTGGCTTGCGCGTAAAGCGCGCCCAAAGCGCCACCAATCACCAGCGACGCAGACAAAAAGTGCTTGTGCGTCAGCAACATCCTGTAGGTGCGCCCCAAGGCAGGAAGGTTCAACCGCGACTTGTCAGCAACCACGGTTTCTTTCATCGCGAAAACCGTGACGGCAATGATCACAAAGCCAAGCACAGCCATCAAAATAAACAGCGACCGCCAGCCAAACAGCGGCAACATCAGCCCCCCGATTGTGGGGGCCAAGGCGGGTCCCAACGCAAGAATAATACCGATCAAGTTCATGATCCGTGACGAACGGTCATCCGTAAACAAATCCCGAACAAGTGCCCGCGAAATGGCGATACCAGCAGAGGCACCGACGCCTTGGGCAACCCGCGCGACCAACAACACCTCGACCGAGGGGGCAATGACCGCGACAAGGCTTGCCGCACAATATAGCCCCATAAAGGCGATGGTCACGGGACGACGTCCCAATGCATCCGACAGCGGCCCGGCGATCAGTTGTGCAACAGCAAAGCCGCCGAAGTACAGCGTCAAGGTCAGCTTGATCACAGATTCAGTTGACCCGAAGGCCCTGACCAATTCGGTCATCGCAGGCGTAAACAATGCCATTGAGATCGGCCCGATTGCCACCAGCATCGCACCGATGATGCTGACCCTGCGTTCGCTCATCAATGGCGCGGTCATGCGGCATCCTCTGCATTGGGTGTCTGGGAACGAGCGTCTGACAGGTTTCTGCGCAACTGCAACGCGATGCGACGGAAGGTTTCCCAGTCTTCCGCGCAGATGCCCTCCGAGAGGGTCTGCTCTGCCTGGGCCCCGGCCTGAGCGATCTGCGCCAGAACATCCGAGGCCCTAGGTGTAAGTGTTACGATTTTCGCGCGCCGGTCTTTGACGTCCGCTGTCCGTGTTACCAGCCCCGAAGTTTCCAGCCGGTCCAGAAAACCGGTCAGGCTCATCGGGGTCATACCAAGCCGTTCGGCCAGCAGATGCTGCCGCGTGGCACCGCAGCGCGCCATATGGGCCATCACACGTGCTTCGGCGGCCGTGACGGATAAACGTGCGGCTTCGATCTCGACCTCGAATACCGCGCGGCTAAACCGGGCGATGTCATTGATCAGAAATCCAAAACTGTCGGGGTCGATGGTTTTGCGCATGGAAAGGGGACCTTTTCTTTATATGTCTACCTTACTATTAATTAGTGAGATATACCGTCGGTCCCGTCTGTCAATCGTCCAATTCAATCATTTGTTGCAAATTCAAAGCGGGAACGATGCTTCGACACCTGCCCCGGCGAAATCAAACTGGATGGATACCCCGGCTGGTGGGGGGTGTCCGGCCAGAATTGCGGCTCGATCGCGAGACCCGCACAAGGGCCATATGCCCGCCCCCCATGACCACGCGACGCGCCGGTCTGAATATGGAGACCATTATAAATCTGGACGCCACGCTGGTTCGTAGACACCTCAAGGGACAGTCCGGCGGCCTCGACCTTGCAGGCATCCTGCATCTGGCCCCTGACGAAGGGCAGACAAAAGTTGTGATCCAGAACTGCGCCGACCGGACGGGCCATGCGATAGTCAAAAGGACCCTCATCGACCGGACTTGGCCTGCCCAGCGGTATCTGGTCGTCATCGACAGGCAGATAGGTCGGGGCAAAAACAGTTAACCGGTGATCAGACAGGTCCTGCTTGCCTGACAGGTTCCAATAGCCATGAAATGCCGGACTGAAATAGGTAGGGGCATCCGTCATCCCGATAATTTCAATATCCAGCGCTCCGGATTTATCCAGACGGTAGGTAACACCCACAGATATGTTGCCCGGAAACCCGCCAAGGCCGTCAGGATGGCTTAGCATCAGGCGGCATTCGGCGGGGCCGGTCATATCGAACGACCAGTTGCGATCGCTAAAACCGGCAAGCCCGCCATGCAGTGTCGTGCGGCCCGCTTCGTTCTTGTCTAGGTCAAAATGTTGCCCCTTAACCTCCATCTGGCCGCCTGCAATGCGGTTGGCGACAGGGCCGACAATCGCCCCGAAATAGCGCATCGGTCCCAAATAAGCGGCCATGTCATTGCCGCCCAGAACAAGCGAGCGATCCAGCCCGTCAAGTCGGAAGTCTTGCAGGGTGGCCCCCCAAGTGATGATCGACGCCACAGCGCCACCATTGCGGATTTGACACCGCATCACATCGTCGCCCTCCGGCGTTTTTCCGAAAACTTCTATCATACACACGCTCCGGTCGCTGACTTGATCCTAGGTCAATCATCGCATTGGTTAATTATTCATGAACTTCTCAGCCCTGCGCCCAATTTCCGCCATCTTAGTACGTAAAACAGTTTCCAGTCACGAACGGCAAAAACATCGCATACCCCAAGAGCAAGGAGTTTGACATGAAAAGACACACTCGTCCCGATCAAGCCCCAAGCTTTCTGGCGCACTGCGTTGTTGCAGTAAGAGGTAAAGATCTATGATACAGGAAAAACAAGCACTTCCCGGCATTGATCGGATTCAAACCCGTTTTCTAGATATGCTCAAAGACCGTCAGGCCGACATCGCCACCCACGCCTTGGGCGCTTGGGAAAGCGATACAGTAGAAGACATTAACGAAAGCCTGACCGAAGCCCGAAACATTTTGCGCCAGATTGCCGGCACTGCAGGGTCCACCAGCTTTGATGATCTGGGCGCAACGGCACGCGACTGCGCGTCAAAGATAAACGCCCACCTGACGGGGCCTGATGCTGATTTGGCGCTGTGTCCCGGCGAATTGGTCTTGTACATGGACCAATTCGTGCAAAGCTGCGGCGCGTTGATTGAACAGCATCCTCAGTTGGT
>NZ_JBFEKM010000002.1:0-61309 GCF_041552635.1 Sulfitobacter sp. | reverse complement strand
GACATTGCCTGACAGAACTGCGCCCGGACCGACGCTGACATAATCGCCCAGCATTGTATGGTGTCCGATAGAAGCACTGCGATTAATCAATACGCCTTCTCCGAAGGCACATCCACCGCCGACGACAACACCCGCATTAACAAAAGACCCCACCCCGATACGCAGCCGTGGCGGCAGAATTGCAGTCGGGTCAATCAATGCGTCAGCCAGACCGAAACCGGAATCTTGTGCCTGCTGCGCAAGCTCTGCTCGCTTCTTGGGCGAAAAGGCACAAGGCAGGGCAGGACCGCGCGCCCAGCCTTCAAGCTCCGTGAACGCAACAATCTCGATATCGCTTAGGACCCGAGGGTGACCCGCAACGGACACCCCATAGGCAATTGCCCTTCCTGACCGCTCGGCCGAAATTTCATAGTCCACGACAATCGGTGATCTAATGCCAAAAAGGATCACAGCAACGCTCCTCAACTTTGGGGCCAACGATCAGAAAAGTAAACGAATTGTCAACGGCTTACCATATGCACGCCCGATGGGTATCCCTTGTAGGGGCAAAATACGGAAACTCGAACGTGGCTATTGGTCATTTTCTGACTTAGGGTTCGTTCCCCGTCTTGGTATCTTTGTTCCGGGTCAAACGTGCGATCATGACAAAGAAAAACGGCACGAACAATACGCCAAGCACAGTCGCCGCGATAGTGCCCGAAAGCACACCGCTGCCGATGGCTGTGCGACCGCCCGACCCCGCGCCACTGCTCAGCACCAGAGGCAACACCCCGAGCGAGAACGCCATCGAGGTCATGATGATGGGACGGAACCGCTGGCGGGCAGCATCGAGAGCGGCATTGATGATGCTTTCCCCCTCTTCGCGCCTGTCTCGGGCGAATTCCACGATCAGGATCGCGTTTTTACCCGTCAGGCCAATCACTGTCAGCAGGCCGACCTGAAAGAAGACACCGTTCTCAAATCCGCCGAAATAGGCACCGGACAACGCCCCGAGAACCCCAATCGGCATGGCCAACATGACTGCAAACGGGATCGACCAGCTTTCATAAAGCGCGGCCAGTGACAAGAAGATAGCAGCCAAAGACAATGCGTATAGCAATGGTGCCTGATTGCCCGATTCCTGTTCCTCAAGCGACAAGCCTGTCGGCGCGATCACAAAGCCGGGCGGCAACTCCTTGGACAGCCGCACCAGTTCTGCAAACCCTTCGCCGGTGCTCACACCGGGGGCCGCAGACCCTTGCATCTGCATTGCTGGCACACCGTTATAGCGGTTCACGCCTTGGGGTCCGAAAGTCCAGTTGGCTTCGGTAAAGTTCGAAAATGGCACCAAACCACCGCTCGCATTGCGCACACGCCATTTTTGCAGGTCAGACGGTAATGCGCGGGCGTCGGCCTGGCCTTGGACATACACCCGCTTGATCCGTCCTTCGTCGATGAAATCATTCACATAGCGGCCAGCCCAGGCGATGGTGAGAAGGTTGCCAACGTCGCTGGCCGTCACCCCCATTGCACCGGCACGGCGCCAATCGATATCCAGGTTGAACTGCGCTGCATCCTGTAGCCCGCTGGGGCGAAGCGACGCGATCAGCGGGCTTTGTGCGGCGGCACCAAGCAGCTGGTTGCGGGCATCCAATAGCTGTTCGTGGGTCTGTCCGCCACGCGCCTGAAGGTAGAAATCAAAGCCGGAAACGTTGCCAAGTTCGATCACTGACGGCGGCACAACGGGGAACACTTGCGCGTCCTTGATCTGGCTAAAGGCACCGAATGCACGGCCTGCCAGCGCCTGCGCGCTCAGGTTCGGCGTCGTACGTTCTTCCCAGTCCTTGAGGCGGACAAAGACAAGGCCAAGGTTCTGCCCCTGCCCCGCAAAGCTGAAGCCGACAACACCAAAGACGGATTGGACCATGTCACCTTCCTTATCCAGATAGTAATCTTCGACCTGTTTGACCACGTCCAGCGTGCGTTCGGCAGTGGCACCGGTCGGGGTTTGGATGAGGGTAAAGAGAATGCCCTGATCCTCGTCCGGCAAGAACCCTTGCGGCGTGCGCAAAAACAGAGCGCCCATCGCGGCGATGATCGCCAGATAAAGGACCCCGCTGATGAACGGATGCCGCACGATGCTGCCGACAAGGCCTGCATAGCCGCCGCGCAGCTTCTCAAATCCGGTGTTGAACCACTTGAACGGTCCCCGCTTTTTCTCGTGTTTTTTCGCCTTGAGCATTGTCGCGCAAAGCGCAGGTGTCAGGGTCAACGCCACGACAACCGACAACGACATTGCCGAGATAATCGTAACCGCAAACTGCTTGTAAATCACGCCAGTAGAACCGGGGAAAAACGCGACGGGCACGAAAACGGCCGACAGAACAACCGCGATGCCCACCAGCGCGCCAGTGATCTGGTCCATTGATTTACGCGTCGCCTCGACCGGGCCAAGGCCTTCTTGCTCCATGATCCGTTCGACGTTTTCGACAACAACAATCGCGTCGTCCACAAGCAGACCGATTGCCAGCACCATCGCAAGCATCGTCAGCGTATTGATCGAGAAACCAAGCATCGCCATCACGCCGAATGTGCCCAACAGAACCACAGGCACCGCCAGCGTCGGGATCAGCGTTGCCCGGAAATTCTGCAAGAATAAATACATCACAAGAAACACAAGGATGATCGCTTCGATCAGCGTCTTTACCACTTCCTCGATCGAGATCGTGACAAAAGGCGTGGTGTCGAAGGGCACGACATAGGTCACGCCTTCGGGGAAAAACTGCGCCAGTTCTTCCATCCGGGTTTCAACTGCATTGGCGGTGTCCAGCGCGTTGGCACCGGGGGCGAGACTGATCGCCATCCCCGTCGAAGGGTTGCGGTTAAAGCGCGATACGGTGGCATAGCTTTCGGCACCGATTTCGACACGGGCCACGTCATTGACCAACACCAGTCCGCCGTCGGTTTCAGCCCGCAGCACGATCTGGCGAAAGTCTTCGGGGGTACGCAGCAAGGATTGCGCCGTGATCGTCGCCGAAAGCTGTTGCCCTTCGACCGAGGGGCGCGAGCCAAAGGCACCAGCCGAGATCTGCGCATTTTCCGCGGATACGGCGGCAACGACATCCGACGGCGTCAGCTCGAACGCGGCCAGTTTGGCCGGGTCAAGCCAGATGCGCATGGCATATTGCGCGCCAAAGACCCGCACACTGCCCACACCTTCGACCCGGCTGAGTTCATTCACAAGGTTGGTCGACAGATAATCGCCAAGGTCGGTCGCATCTAGGTTTCCGTCTTCGGAGATAAGCGAGATGACCATCAGGAAGCCGGCAGAGGATTTTTGAACCGTCACACCCTGCCGTTGCACCGTTTCGGGCAGCAGGGCGGTGGCCTGCGCCAGCTTGTTTTGCACCTGCACTTGGGCGATGTCGGGATCAGTGCCTGTCTCGAACGTGAGGGTCACGCTGGCGCTGCCAGAGGACGTCGAACTGGACGAAATATAGCGCAACCCGTCCAGACCGGTCATCTGCTGTTCGATGACCTGCGTAACGGTATTGGCGACCGTATCAGCCGAGGCCCCCGGATAGACGGCATTGACTGAAACAGTTGGCGGCGCGATCTGCGGATATTGCGCCACGGGGAGCGACAGGATGGAAAGCACCCCAACGCCCATTATGAAGATCGCGATGACCCAAGCAAAGATCGGGCGGTCGATGAAAAAGCGGGCCATGGGAATTCCGGTACTGAATTATTCGGTTTTTGGTTCGGACGGCTCTGCCGCCGCTGGGTCTGCCGATGCTTCGTCAACGGCCTGTTCCTCGGGCGTGACTGTCGCGCCGGGGCTGGCCTTTTGCAGACCCACGGTAACGATCCGATCACCAGGGTTTAGCCCTTCACTGACCACCCAGTCGCTGCCCATATCCTGCAGAACGGTTAACTGGCGCGCCTCGACCACATTCTCGGGGCCCACCACCATCGCAACAGGCTGTCCGCGCCTGTTGCGGCTGACGGCTTCTTGGGGAATGACAAACACACCTTTTGCCGTACGCGTCGGCATCTTGACCTGCACATACATGCCCGGCAGCAGCAACTTGCCGGGATTGTCGAACGACATCCGCAGCACCACGACGCCAGTCTGTTCATTCACGTCAGGTTCTGCGGCAGTAAGCGTGCCCGTCTGATCGTACAGGCTGCCATCAGCGAGGGTCAAACTAACCCGCTGCATGCTGTCGCCCATTCGCTCGCCCAGATTGCCGCGCCGCCATTCGATGATCTCGGCGGCGGATTGGGTCACGTCCACGTAAACGGTGTCGATGTTGCGGATCACCGCCATAGGACTGGCCTGACTTGCCGTTACCAACGCACCTTGGCTGGCCAGTGAACGCCCGATTTCACCCGAAAGGCGGGCTGTAATTTCGGTCCGGTCCAGTTCGATTTGTGCCGCGTTCCGCTGTGCCTGCGCGGCCTGAAGACCGGCCCGCGCAATTTCGCGCGCCGCGATGGCGGTATCAAGGGACGCCGTGCTGGCAACATTCCTTGAGGCAAGCTCCTGCTGTCGTGCTTCTTCTTTCTGGGCAGCGTTCAATTGCGCCTGTGCTTGCGCCACAGATGCATCCGCCAGCGCCACGGCGGCCTCGTAACTTGCTGGGTCAATCTTATAAAGCACATCCCCAGCCGCAACCGACCCGCCTTCTTGGAACAGACGTTCGGTGACGATACCTGCCACCTGCGGTCGTACTTCGGCCATCGCAGATGCCACAACGCGGCCGGGCAAGGTTGTCGTGAGGGTCACATCCTGCGGCTGCACCGTCGCCACAGTAACGGCTGGCGGTGGACGACCTTGCTGTTGTGCTGCCGCTGGAAAGGCAAGGCAGGCAAGCGTGAAGCAAAGCAGCGGCAAGCGCCGGATGGGGTTGATCGAATGCATTGTTTGGTGGTCCCGTCAGGCGTTATGAGTGACAAACTGGTATTAATTCTAGCGCGTCGCGGCATCGCGGCAAAATATCATTGATGGACTGTTACCGGCTCCGGTTGGTTCTGGCACGCTTGCAACGCCAAAAATCAGTTCAAACAGCCAAGGCTGGCAAAGTCGGTTTCGAAATTTTTTGTTGCAACGCAATATACTAAGTTAAACTTACTAAGCTCGGTACATATTTTCTGCGACGCGAAAGTCAATCCTATCGCACCAAGAATTAACGCCCACAGAGATCACATCTTTATGAGGCTGATCTGTGAGACTGAGGATTTAACCATAATCTTTGTATTGGGTACTGCACCACGTGTGGATTGGATCCTCGACGACTTGGTCACTAACCAAGCTAAAGCAATCGCCATGCAACGTCGCGTGGTGAAGGCTGAGGCAGAAACAGGATCATTTTCGCGGGAGGAGAACGCAAAGCAGAGATTAAGAAACTGCGTGCATTCCCCGCACCTGCGGACCTCTTTGGCATCAGTACCGTTCGAGACTGACGCCTAAAATGCTTGCAGCATGCCCGTAGAGCACGCTCCAAGACCGAAGAAATTCAAGGGCAAGGGAGTTCTGCCGTGTTTTTGAAGTTGAATAAGAACGGAGATGCCGCGCCTAATTGCCTGCCGCGCAGCTTTTGCACAATTGTGTATAAAGGACCGCCTCAAGCCGTTCCTTTGAAATTGGTGCATCGCATTTTTTGCAGATGCCGTAGGTGCCGCTCTTGATCCTTGCCATCGCACGGTTCAGCAGTGCTGTTTCCTTTTGCGCGGCGAGCCCGAGACCCTCCAAAACTTCGTCATCCTCGAGGTCGATAGATTGATCATCCAGATCTGCGGGAATCGGCGTGCCAAGTTCATGGTCAAGCTCGTGCATTCGGGAATCAAGTTCTCGCAGACGGGCGGTGATCAAATCTGCGAAATGTTTCGGATCATTCATATTTTTTCCTCTATCAGTTTGTCTGGTCATTGGTAACGGCGGCAGCGGCCCGCCAACTGATCAAGATCAAGACCGCCATTTTGCACGTTGGCCGTCGGGCTATTCAGCTGCCCTCGGTTTGGCCGCCCGCATTTTATCAGATCGCGCCGCGAGCCGGTCAGACAAGACCCGTGTCACCATCATGCCCACAATGAGAGCCGCGACAAAGACAATGACGTCCGAATTCATGGTTCCCAATGCGGGCAAGGCTCCACCGGGACAGAACCCTGCAACACCCCAGCCCACGCCAAATATCGCGGCCCCGAAAAGCAACTTGGCATCAATCCTGCGGTTCTTGGGAATATCAAAGGTCGGCTCGAACACGGGTGCAGTTCGGCGCAGGACCACCCGGTAGCCGATGAAAGCGACAATTACCGCCCCGCCCATCACAAAGGCCAAGCTTGGGTCCCACGTTCCCGTGACATCAAAAAAGTTGATAACCTTTGCTGGGTTGGCCATCCCGGATAGGGAAATACCTGTGCCAAACAGGATACCAACGAGAAAAGTCAAAAGGCTTCGCATGGTTTATGCTCCCAAGATATGACGCATGACGTAAACGGTCAGGCCAGTGGTCAGCATGAACGTACCCGTCGCGGCAAACGATCTGGGCGATAGACGCGCAAGACCGCAAACCCCGTGCCCTGAAGTGCACCCACTGCCCAACGTCACGCCAATCCCAACAAGGAACCCGCCCAGCAGCAACAGCAGCGTTGACGCGGGGACGCTGATTTTGGGCAACTGCCCGGCGATCGAAAAATAGACCCAAGGCCCGGCAAACATGCCGACCAGCATCATCACCCGCCACGTCCAGTCATATCGGCTGGCTGGCAAAAGCACGCCAGCCAAGATGCCGGTTGCCCCCAAAATTCGCCCCCGCAACAGCATCAATGCAACCGCTGCAAGGCCAATCAGTGCCCCTCCTGACAGGGATTGAACCGGGGTGAAGACGGTCTCCATCAGGTGATCTTGCAGGTTGAGAGACCAAACAGACGGTACAGCGGACAAAACCGGACCAGCGCAGTCGCGAGCAGGATCACCCCCACTGCCATGCTGCCATAGGCAAGATAGGCATTGGCCCAGATTTCCGGCATATTCAAAAGTGGCGCGATGATAAGGACGATGCCCAAGATGGCCCGTATTACGCGGTCTGCATTTCCAAGATTAGCAGTCATGGTCGTCTCCTTTTTTTGAGAACGGTTTCGGTTCTTACGCAGAATCTACGCAGGTTTTTCAGGGGGGTCGTGCCCCCACGGTCAGCCCTTAGGGCGATTGAGCGAGCCTGCGGATCGCCCCTGCGTTGCGTAATCCGATCTCGCCTTCGCTAATATGTACCCATCCCCGCCGCTCAAATTCACTAAGCTGCCGTGATACCAGGTCACGGGCTGTGCTCAGTTCGACGGCAAGCTGTTGAAGTGTAAGGTGCAGAACGGATTTGCCATCCAGAAGCTCGAGCAGTTTTTGAGCGACACGAATATCCATCCCCTTAAACGCAATATCTTCGAGCGCCAAAAACAAGTCGGTGACGCGCTTTGAATAGGCCTCGAATACGATGGCGCGAAAGTCACTTGAGACAGACATCAGTTCTTCAAAAACCTCGCGCGGCACCATCACCGCATCAACATCAGTTTCTGAAATAGCCTCGGCGGAATAATCTTCGAACGCCAGCAGGCAGGCCGTTGTCAAAGCGCAGTTTTCGCCAGCGTGCACACGGTACATCGCCATCTCGCGCCCGTCTTCGCCCCGAAGCTTTACGCGCACGGTACCCGACAAGAGCAAAAAAAGACTTTCTGGCGGACCGCTGGCTCCAAAAATTAATGTTCCCTGTTTCAGGGCCACAAATCGCGCGTGCCGATCAAGCATCGCAGCGGCCTTTTCGGGCAGACCTGCAAGGCCTGCAAACTGGTCGCGCCACATTGGTTTATCAAGCATGTTTCCTGTCCTGTTTTTATTCAGGTTAATCCCAGAACGGCACGCATCCTTTGACATTTGTCAAAACCCGAAAACCTGTGCTCCGAAGGGGGCGTTCGAATTGAGATTGCTCAATTCAGGTGCCCCAGCGACCCCCTAGAATAAGCGGAGCAGGAGAGAGCGGTGGCAGAAATCATCTTTAGGACGCAGGGCGTGACCAAGGTTTACAACACGGGCGACGTGAAGGTGTTTGCCTTGGACGGTGTCGATCTTGAACTTTACAAAAGCGAATTGACCGTGCTGCTTGGCCCGTCGGGCAGCGGTAAATCAACGCTGTTGAACATCCTTGGCGGGCTGGATCATGCCACGGGCGGGCGCGTCTGGTTCGACAATACCGAACTGACGAATATGTCTGATCGCGAACTGACCAAATACCGGCGTGATCACGTGGGGTTCGTGTTCCAATTCTACAATCTTGTACCCAGCCTGACCGCGCGCGAAAACGTACAACTGGTGACTGACGTGGCCCCTGATCCGATGCCCGCAGACGAAGCGCTTGGGCTGGTCGGGCTGGGCAAACGGATGGACCATTTCCCGTCGGAAATGTCGGGGGGCGAACAGCAGCGGGTTGCCATTGCACGGGCCATCGCAAAACGTCCGCAGATCCTGCTGTGCGATGAACCCACTGGGGCGTTGGACAGCACGACGGGCGTGCAGGTTCTTGAGGTTCTGCGCGACATCAACGACCGCTTTGGCACCACGACTGTCGTCATCACCCACAACGCCGAAATTCAACGCATGGCCCATCGGGTGATCTTTTTCCAGGATGGCAAAATCAGCGAAACGCGGGTCAACGAAACGCGGGTCGCCCCGTCCGAGATCGTCTGGTAGGTCCCATGCATGCATTAGACATCAAACTGCTGCGCGACTTTAAACGGCTTTGGGTTCAGGCCGTTGCGATTGCATTGGTGCTGGGGTGCGGCGTGGCGATCCTTTTGACGTCTGTCGGCATGTACAAGGCCTTGTCTGAAACGCGCACCGCTTATTACGAACGCAACCGCTTTGCCGATGTTTTTGCCCATGCCGCCCGCGCGCCTGTTTCCCTTCTTGATGAAATTGCGCGCATCGACGGGGTGATGAATGTTGAGGCACGGATCACAGGTGCCGCAACCTTGGACATTCCGGGGCGCACAAGGACGGCTGTCGGGAAAATTCTATCCTACCCAGAAGATTCTGATCCTGTGTTGAATGTTCCCTTTCTGGTGACGGGGCGTTTCCCCGACCCGCTTGCATCACAAGAAGTGACCGTGAACGCCCCCTTTGCAATCGCGAACGGCTTCAAGCTGGGCGACAGTTTCAGCGCCAACCTGCGCGGGCAAAAGCGCGTTCTAACCATTGTCGGGACTGCACTTTCGCCCGAGTTCGTTTACACGATCGGACCCGGCGCGCTGATGCCCGATAACGCCGCATTTGGCATCATCTGGATGCCTGAACGCGCCGCGGCGGCGGCGTTCGACATGACGGGCGCGTTTAACGATGTGTCGATTGCGGTAGCGTCCGGGGTGCCGACAGCGCCTGTGATTGACGGTATCGATACGCTGCTTGAGCCCTTCGGCGGATTAGGGGCCTATGATCGCGCGTCGCAACAATCCGATGCGTTTCTGGATGCAGAGATCAAACAGTTGAAAGGGATGGCCGCGATACTGCCCCCGATCTTTTTCGCGATTTCGGGCTTTCTGGTCAGCATGGTGATGAGCCGGATCATCACGCTGGAACGCAGCGAGATCGGTCTGCTTAAGGCGATCGGCTATTCAAACACCGAAATTTGCCTGCATTATCTGATGTTGGCCGCGCTCATCGCTGTCGTTGGCGTTCTTGTTGGGTGGGCCGCCGGTACGGCGCTGGCGCGGACAACTGCGTGGCAATATGCACAGTTCTTCGACTTTCCCTTTGTGATTTTTCGGGTGTCGTATTGGGTCTATGCCGCATCGGGGCTGGCGGCCTTGCTGACCACCAGCCTTGGGGCCATGCAAGCCGCGCTCAAGGCGGCAAAGCTGGCCCCGGCGATTGCGATGCAACCCCCTGCCCCGCCCAGGTTCAAGCGGTCTTTCGTTGATGATGCCCTGACGCACCTGCGCCTGTCACAATCAACCGTCATGATCCTACGATCGCTTTTACGCTGGCCTTTGCGCAGTTTTCTTACCTCGTTGGGCCTGTCGCTGGCGGTTGCGTCCGTGATTGCGTCGACCTTTATCAACGATGCACTTGATGTGATTGTTGATCTGGCATTTTACCAGACCAACCGCCAAGACGCGATGTTGCTGTTTGCGGATGAAATACCCGAAGCCGCATTGGAAGACGTGCGCCATCTTCCGGGCGTGTTGCAGGCAGAAAGCCAGCAGTTTCATGCGGCCATTCTGCACCACGGTCATCTGACCAAACGCGTCGCGGTTGAAGCGCATCGCCCCGGCAATGACCTAAGCCGTGTTCTGGATGCGCAGGGCAAACCGCTTGATGTCCCCCCCGGCGGCATCGTGTTGTCTCAGCGGCTTGCACAGCACCTTGGGGTGCAAAGCGGCCAGAGCATCGATGTCGAATTCCTAAGCGGGCGGCGCGAGACATTCAGCGTCACCGTCACAGCACTGGTAGAACTGCATTTCGGATTGGGGGCTTATATAGATTTCGAATATATGAACGCGCTTTTTCGTCAGGCACCGCGTGTTTCAACCGTGAACATCACGCTCGACACGCAACAGACAGAGGCGCTTCATGCTGCCATAAAAGATACACCACACATCACCGGCATCATAGAAATGAACGAAAACCGGCGTTCGTTTCAGGATACGATTGAACAAAACATCGTTGTCATGAACACGATTTACATCGTCGTGGCGGTCCTGATTACCATCGGTGTCACCTACAACGCCGCGCGCATCCAACTGTCCGAACGCGCACGCGAATTGGCCAGCTTGCGTATCCTTGGCTTTGGACGGGGCGAAATATCCTATATTCTGGTGGGTGAAATGATGCTGATCGCGCTTATTGCGCAGCCTTTCGGCTGGCTGTTCGGTGCGGGGATCGCACGTTTGATGACGAACGCCTTCACCAGCGATCTGTATTCGATCCCGCTGGTTCTGGAACCTGCCAGATTTACATTCGCCAGTCTTGTCGTGCTGGGTGCCGCGCTTGCGTCCGTGATGATCGTGCGCCGTCGATTGGACCGTCTTGATCTGGTTTCTGTCATGAAAACAAGGGAGTAGGAAAATGCCCTATGCAACACGCACGATTGTACTGATCGGCATTGGTGCGGCACTCGTGGCGGGGTTGTCCTATGTCAGCTTTCGCACCGACCCGGTTGCCGTCGATCTGGCCGCCGTCAGCCGCGGCCCGCTGGAAGTCACCATAAACGCAGATGGCCAAACGCAGGTCCGTGATTTATTCGAGGTCGCATCGCCGATCGCAGGAACAGCCTTGCGTTCGCCCGTCGCCGAGGGGGATGTTGTGCGTAAAGGCGAGACAGTTGTCGCTATTGTGCGCCCGTCTTCGGCAGTCTTGCTGGACGCGCGGGCGCAGCTTCAGGCCGAGGCCGCCCTGCAAGAGGCAATGGCCGCCCGCCATGTGGCGCAGGCCGATCTTAAGCAGGCCCAAGAGACTCAACGCTTTGCGCAAGCGCAGTTTGACAGAACACAGTCACTGGTCAAAAGCGGGTTTGCATCCATGACACGGCTCGAGAACGACACCCAGACATTGGCGGTTGCGAACGCCACAGTAGAGGCCGCTCAAGCGCGGATTGATATGGCGGACGGCGCGATTGAGCGCGCGCAGGCAAACCTGCTGCCCCCCGATCCGCAAGACACGCCCCCCGATAGTTGCTGTGTCATGTTGACCGCGCCAACGGACGGGGTTGTCCTGTCGGTTGCCGCGATCAGTGAACGACCGGTTTCAATCGGGACCCCGTTGGTTGGCATCGGCGATCCTACCCGACTTGAACTGGTTGCAGACATATTGTCGACCGATGCGGTGCGTCTGAAACCCGGTGCGCTTGCCTATGTCGAACGTTGGGGCGGCAACGAGGTATTACAAGCCAAGCTGGACCGGATCGATCCCAAAGCCCGGACGAAAATTTCGGCGCTCGGGATCGAAGAGCAACGCGTCGACGCTTATTTCAATCTGGTCAGCCCGTCCGGCACGCGCCCCAACCTTGGGGACGGGTTCGCGGTTTTTCTGCGGATTGTGGAGTGGCGTGCGGATGATGCTTTGCAAATTCCGCTAAGTGCTGCCTTTAGGGACGACACAGGCTGGGCCGTCTTTGTCGCGTTGGATGGGGTTGCGGAAAAACGACCCGTGACGCTGGGCCGCCGCAATGACCGGATGGTCGAGGTGATTGCGGGGCTGGAGCAGGCAGAACAGGTCGTGACCCATCCCAGCGACGCGATCACCGCCGGTGTCGCGCTGGTGGAAAGATCGCAACTGTAGGTGCGGATCAGGGATGCAAAGGCCAGTGTGATAGTTGCGGCCGCACAGGACCCAAGCCCCAAGCGATCATCGCGACAGCACTGGACTGACACTAAGGGGTACCCGCTGGATGCAGCCCCCCGTGTCAGGCGCTTAAACGATCAGGTCCGGTCAGGGCCGTCCGGCAACTTGAAGGCATTGGTGCCCATCTCGACCAGCTTGCTGGTTTCGGCCTGATATTGGTCGATCGCTTTTTGCACAAACTGGGCGCGGATATGCTGCAGATTGGCCACGTTCTTGCAATGCAGGATCTCGTGCTGGACCTTGACGTCTTCCTTAAGGCGTTCCGCCATGAAATCAGCCACTTCCGCGCTCATATCGCTGACGGCTTCCACCCATGCGGTGCCCATGCCCATCATGTTGCCAAAGCCGGCTTTCTGAAGCTGCGTCATTGCGCTGAATGGATCTGCTGAAGAAGACGTCTTGGGGGTGTGGGTCTGCGGTTTGTCGGCCATCTCGGGTCCTCCGGTTGATGCAGTTACGGGGGGCAACCTAAGCCGGAATGTCTTGGCGGGTTTGATATTGCTCAATCGACGAACAGGCCCTTGCGGCAGCGACTGGGTCACGACCTCAAGAACGAGGTGCGTCACCAAAGGCGGGCATTCATCGCACATAATAATAGGCGGCAAGGCTGGCCAGAAAGGTCAGCAGCACAAGGATTGAATCAAGCCCGATCATCCCGATCCGGGGCTTGCGCCGTACAATCAACCCGACCAGATAGATCGACGTCACAGTCAACCCGAACGCCAGTGACAGGCTGACAATCGGCGACGTGTGTTGCAAGATCGGCCCCGAGCGGAACAAGATATCCGCAGGAAAAACCAGCACCAGCATGATCAGGTTACTGCCAAAGATATTCGATATCGCCATGGTATAGGCCCCGATGCGCACAGCCGCGATGCTGGTGCTAAGTTCCGGCAATGACGTGGCAGCCGCCAGCAATGTCACGCCGATAAACCCGGTGCCAAGACCCGATTGGGTCGCAATACGGTCGGCAAACACCACCAGCAGCAGACCAAAGATCAAAATGGCAATGCAGGCGAAACCTGCTTGCCAGATCAGATTGGTATTTGACGCCTGCCCCAGACCAGTGGGTGCTGGAAAAACCAGCGGATCAGGGTCCGGAAGATCAACAGGGACCCAATCACTGCTGTCATCGTAAAGGCGTAGCAACCAGATCGCGCCACAATAGATCACCGCGATGCAAAAGCTGCCAAGGCCCACGCCTGCAAATACAAATGTCTCACCAAGATTGGTCACAACCAATGTCACGGACAACAGCAACACCAGCAATGTCGCCTCAAGCGCGTGGTTCGCCTTGCGAGGATAGTTGGTAATGGGCCCACGCGCCCAGAAATCGGCCATGGCCAGAATGGCCGTCTGTAACGCGATGCCGCCAAAGAGGTTGTTCAACACCAGATTTCGCGATTGTTGAACAGCCGCAGTGAGGGTTGTCGCGACCTCTGGCAGCGAGGTCGCCAGCGACAAAAGCAACAGACCCACAAGTGATTTACCCAGCTTGAACCGGTCTGCCAAGGCATCAGCTAGATACGCAAGCCGCGACCCTGCAATCCAGACGCACGCAGCGCATAGCATGAAAAGAGCCAGGCTTTGGAAAAGCGATGTGGCGGGGATATGCATCGCTGCGCTTTAACAAACAGGCGCGGGCCGTTCTTGACATGGCTCAATTCCGGCGGTGCGGAACTTGTTCGGCATGGCACTGCGAAATGCCGTCAACCCCGTGCCAATGGCTGGCCTTTAGCACCGCTGCTGATTTGCATTCTTGATGGGCTGCTTTGAGCGATATCAATCAGAAGCGTGCCAATCACATTAGGCTCACGACAAAAACCGGAGCCCCTTATGTTCTCAAATGCCATAAAAATATTTTCTGTTGGTGGAATCGAAATCAAGATCGACGCCAGTTGGCTGATCATTGCATCTTTGGTAACATGGAGCCTGTCGCGGCAGTATTTCCCACAAGTTTTGCCTGATGCGTCAAGCACAACATATCTGGCGATGGGGCTGGTCGGGATGTTGGGGTTGTTCTCGTCCTTGCTGCTGCATGAACTGTCGCATTCTGTCGTCGCAATACGTCGGGGCATCCCGATCAAAAGCATCACATTGTTCATCTTTGGCGGCATGGCCGAACTCGGGACAGAGCCGACATCGGCACGCGATGAATTCTGGATTGCGGTAGCAGGCCCCGCCATGTCGTTCTGTCTGGCATCAGGTTTTTGGGCGTTCGCGCAAACAGTCTGGCTTGCCTCCGGTCCTTTCGCCCTCGTCGAGGTGCTGCTTTATCTGGCGCTGATCAATCTGGTGCTAGCGCTCTTTAATTTGGTGCCTGCATTTCCGCTGGATGGCGGGCGGGTGCTGCGCGCATATCTGTGGCACAAAAGCGGTGATGTCCTTGCTGCAACGCAGACAGCGGCACGGTCGGGTACGTTTTTCGGGTATCTTCTAATGGCGCTAGGGGTGCTGGCGCTGTTTCAGGGGGCGTTTGTTGCAGGGCTGTGGCAGCTGATGATCGGCGGCTTTGTCCTGATGGCCGCGCGGGCCAGCTATGTCTCGCAATTGGTCCGCAAGGTGTTCGAAGACAAACCCGTGAGCGCCCTGATGTCGCGTGATCCAATCACGGTGGGGCCCGAAATGACGCTGACGGATTTCGCCAATCAAATCGTGCTGCGTCACCGTGTCAGTTTCGTGCCCGTGGTCGAAGGCAACGTGCTTCTTGGGCACATAGATCAATCCGTTTTAGAAGGTATCGAGCGACAGAACTGGGGTAATACGCGGGTCGGCGATGTCTTTTTCGGGCTGGATGACAGCGTGATGATTCCGCCTGAACTTCCGGTTCCCGATCTTTTGAGGATTATCGCGGACACAGGCCGCAGGAAATTTCTGGTGGTTCTGGACCATCATCTTCTTGGCGTGATCACATTGGCGGATCTGACACGGTTTCTGAACTATAGCGATCTTACCGAACCTCAGCAAAAACATGTTTAAGTTTACCGAAAAGCGATTATCCGATGAAAGCAAACATATTTTATCTGGTGGTTGATATGCCGCCTATTCAAAAGCCCGCCCACAACGCTATGCCAAACGCCACCTATCGCGCGGAAAACGCGCGTGATCCGCATACGGTTTCTGGCAAAAATAACCCTTGTTTTGGCGTGCCTCACGCCTTCATACTTACACATAGCTTGTTTGTTAGTGTATCATCGATATTGCGCCCCTTTGCCAAAACACCCATTCAGGCTGGGCCATGTGACCAATCACTTGGCAGAGTGGTGAAAAGGAATATCGCGCATGAACAACGGCAAAGAAGATAGCGCAGTGTTACACGCGATACTTGAGGCCGCAGTAGATGCCATCGTTGTTTCGGATCAATTAGGAAAGATCCTGCGAGCCAATCCGGCAGCGGCTGAGTTGTTCCAGTATGATCTTGCCGAAATGATCGGGCAAAGCGTGAACATGCTGATGCCTCGGGCGATGGCCGACATGCACGACCGCTTTATGTCCCATCATATCGAGACCGGTGAAAAGCACATCATAGGGATTGGCCGCGAGGTCGAGGGCCAGCGCAAAGACCGTTCCGTGTTTCCATTGCATCTTTCGGTAGGTCACTCAGAAGTTGGCGGGCAGCCCATATTCATCGCAATCTTGCATGACCTTACCCTGCGCAAAGCCACAGAGGATGCCCTTGCCCGTTCACAACGACTGGATGCGATCGGCCAGATGACTGGCGGTATTGCACATGATTTTAACAACCAGCTGACAGTGATCGTAGGTAATCTGGAATTGCTCGAAATGCGTGGCGCAGATGCGCGGCAACTGCCGTTGATTAAAGACGCGCTTGAATCCGCTGAACTCGGGTCGGATTTGACATCCAGGTTGATGATCTTTGCCAGCAAAAGCCATCTCAAACCCGAAAAAACCGATTTGCGACAGGTCTGTCTTGAGGCGCTTGCCCTAGTCAGGCGGACAATGGGTCCGACCTTTGATATCAAAACGGATTTTCCCGATAATCTGGACTCAGTGATGGTGGACCTCGTGCACCTGAAATCAGCGCTGATGAACCTCGTGCTGAATGCCCGCGATGCAATGGCCGAAGGTGGCAAATTGCTGCTGTCCCTGCAGAATGTGACCATCGACGACACCTATATGGCGCAGGAAACCGATATTGAGGCTGGGGACTACGTGCGTCTGTCTGTCAGCGACAACGGTGGCGGCATGAGCCCGGAGGCGCAGCGCCGCGCATTCGAACCGTTCTTTACGACAAAGCCGAAAAGTGATGGCGCGGGGCTCGGACTGGCGATGGTTTATGGCTTTGTCCGGCAATCGGGTGGGCACGTCACGCTATACAGCGAACTGGGCCTTGGGACCAGCTTCGGGCTGTATTTTCCGGCATTAGCCCGTGAGGCCGGCCATGGCGCGGCTGAAATCCCGTCAACGCTACCACGCGGAAACAGGCAGTCCATTCTGATCGTCGAGGATAATCCCAAAGTGCGCAAGCTGTCGATTGAACGCATCCGCGACCTTGGGTATTCGATCATCGCGGCAAACAGCGGCGATCAAGCCTATCAAATATTGAAAGACGGCGCGAAGGTCGATCTAGTGTTCTCTGATGTGGTGATGCCGGGCACCTTGAATGGCTATGATCTTGCGGCCAAAATCGCACTGGAGTTTCCAAAGCTCAAGGTGCTTTTAACCTCGGGCTATGCCAGCGATGTCATCAAAACTGGTCTAGCACATGAAAAGAGACATAAAGTCTTGCACAAGCCCTACCGTCAGTCGGAACTTGCCGAAAGGCTTCAGGCACTTTTTGCCGCTAGATCTGCCGACTGAGTAACTTTGACCTCGCAAGCAAATGAATAGCCGACCCCGCGCACCGTTTTTATCAACTTCGGTTCCGAGGGATCACGCTCTATTTTTTTGCGCAGGCGTGCGATCTGGTTGTCTATCGTACGGTCCGTCGGATTCCATTCTATCCCTCCGGTAAGGTCCATCAACTGGTCACGGGACAAAACACGCTTTGGTCTGTTCAAAAATACATTAAGCAACCTGAAATCACCACTGGTCAACCCGCACTCGGCACCACTGCGGTCTATCAGTTTCATCTGGTCGGGGATTGCAGTCATGTCGTCAAAGGAGAAATAGACACTGTCGGCTGAATCCGTCTCGCTGCGGGCCACAGTGTCGGCGGTCTCTTTTGACACCTCCGACTGTGTCGCGGTCCGTCGCAGGACACTGCGGACCCGCGCAAGCACTTCGCGGACATGAAAGGGTTTGGTGATATAGTCATCCGCACCGACCTCAAGCCCGACCACGCGGTCAATGACGTCCTCCTTGCCTGTCACCATGATAATGGGAACATGCGAAGCGCGCCTGATTTGTCGGGCCAGATCGATACCGCTTTCGGCCCCCAAATTAAGGTCCAATGTGATCAGGCTAATGTCCGAGGCCGCGATCGCCGCCATAACGTCCGTTGAATTTTCCGCCTCAACCACACCGAAACCGTCATTTTCAAGGACATTTCGCAACAGGCTTCTAATTTTGGAATCGTCATCGACCACTAAAATTATCTGGTCAGTCATAAGGCCTCCATGCGCTTCTAGGGCGCCAATCAAGTATATGAATTATACAATATGTGACTTAATAATCGAGACCCCTTGATACAAATTGATACAAAAATCCGGGCTACGGGACCAAGCCGGAATACATTGGCTAAGCAAGTTGACCTCAATCAAATAGGAGGCTCACAATAATGTATGTCACAATCCCGAACGAAAATAGTACCCTTTTCGCATTTACGCCGCTTGTAAGCTCACTCCCCCAATCCGCCGAAACTCGTTTGAAAGCAGGGTCTTACCTGTATTATGAGGGCGACGAGGTCGAATGGCTTTATCAAGTGACCAGCGGTGTTCTGCGGCTTACGCGCTTGCTGTCTGATGGGCGCCGTCAGGTTATCGCTTTTGGCTATCCGGGCGATATTGTTGGGTTTCCTTCGGCAAACATACACCACACCGATTGCGAGGCACTGACCGAAGTCCGCCTGCAACCCTTCCGTCGGTCCGCCCTTGAGAGCGGTGAGGGCGACCCGCAATTGCACACCGCCCTGTTGCAGGCGGCATTGCGTGAAATCAGCGGAATGCAGGATCACTTCATGATGCTTGGCCGAAAATCAGCGAGCGAAAAGCTGGCCTCCTTTCTATGTGTACTAGCCGAACGGGTCGGGACCAAATTGGGGGCATATGTCAGTGTCACGCTCCCGATGAGCCGCTCTGACATTGCGGATTTCCTGGGACTGACAACCGAAACTGTTAGCAGGACTTTTACCCAGATGCGCAAAAGCAAGATCATCGCCATCGACAATATATACACGGTTGTCATTCAGCGGCCCGATGACCTGCTTGGATTGTCACTGGGCGATTGCGACTGACCCCAAAGACACGGGGAAACAAGCGCCACGGAACAGTCTTTTCCGTGGCGTTTATGTTGGGACTAAGGGGCTGGCCAAAGACTACGGATTTCTTCGGACAAAGTGGCGCGAAGATCTTCGACTTCTCCCCTGCTCAGGCGGTTGTTCAACAGGTCAAACACGCATTTGATATCTTCGCGCCCCCGGTATTCTTCCGCCTCGCCCATCTGGGTTGTGATGAATGCACTGAAATCGCTAACGTGGCGTTCTTTGATCGGCGTATGTTTGGGCATCCAGCCTTCAAAAAAGAACCCTCGGATCAGCAGGGGTAATTGCGCGGACATCTGCGCCACTTCGTTCACCACCAGATGATCCCGTAAATGGCGCAGGGTAATCCGCAAAAGGCGCAATGCGCTTCGTTTTGACGACCAGTCAAGGCGCTCTGCCAGTTCGTTGATCCATTCGTGGGTCAGATGAACGCTGTTGTCGATTACTTCCAAGCCTTGGGCTGTCATGGGTTTTCTCCTGTGTAGGGTCAGTCTTCTAGGGGTTTAAGGTCAACGTCCAACGCAACGTCTGGATTACCAAGCATCGATTGAAAGATTGCCCGCGTCATTGCGCCGATGCCCAGCAGGACCAGCGTGAAATTGGCAACCCAGCCGACGAACGGAATGAAATTCAGCAGCGCGACAAAAATGATGGCCCCCGCTAAAACCAGCAAGCGGGCTATGTTGCTTGGCGCTTCCGAACCGCCCAAGGCCGCCCAAATGCGCATCGCGACACTATATGCCCCCAAAGCATAGCCCAGCGTCCACGCCACCACGATGGCCAACACCACCACCGGCACAAAGGGAATACCGACGATTGTCATGGCCGTGATCGGGACCATCCCGAATAGCATCGACAGACCAATCACACCCAGCAGAAGGATTTGGCCCGGTGCGTCTGCTATGCTGCGGCGCATTTTCGCCAGACGTTTGGGCATGAAACCCAACATAAAGGCCCCCAGCACCAGAAAGAACAAAAGCGAGATCGCAAAGCCAAACAACAGGGACATAAAGGTAGGGAAAGCGGGCATGTCCTTGCCCATGTCTTGCCATTCCTCCCAGACGCGCCCGCCTGAAATCCGTTCAAAGACGACCCTTTCGGCAGCGGCGACGGTGTCGGGAATTTGCATCTTTTCTTCGGTGCTATAGGTAAACGTCCCGCTGACGACGGCATCAGGGCCAAACGATAGCGTTTGCGCCAGAATTCGGGCATCGCCTGTAATCGCAGCATTCAGGATCACATCACGTCCCATCACGGACAGCGCACCCTGAACCGGCCCCTCGATCGTGACGGTATTGCCCATCAGGCGCGCGTTGCCTTGGGTCAAAGAACTTCTTTCGGTGCGCAGAGAAAACGCAGCACCTGTCAGATCCTTGGCGATGGCACCCCGAATTACCAGCGTACCCCCCGCCGCATAAAGGTCTTCGACCACGTCCGTGTTCACGGACACGTCAAATCCGGCGACATGCAGATCGCCTTGCGTGGCACCATTTATGTTGACCGAACGGGCCGCCATAAACGTGTCGCCGACTGTATCTACCGCCTGACTAAGCTGCGAACCGGCAAAGAATGTATCGTCACCGTTTCGGGCAGAAACCGTTTCAGCCCAAGACGCCGTGGAAAAGCCAAGTGCTGCAATGACGGCCAATCCGTTAATAAAAGTGCCCATGAAAAGTTCCTCGACAGAATTGCGGTGCTCTTTTTAAGTACCTGAAAACGCAAAGCTCCGATTGACTGGGATCAATCGGAGCTTTGCATAGATTTGCTAGACGTTACCCGAGGCCAAAGCTGTCGGATAAAAAGGAATGAGCGCATGGGACCGAAGACGATACTTGTCTGTCTGACCACACCGGAAAATACCGAAACCCTGATGAAAGCCGCAGTGCCCCTAGCGCGCAAACACGGTGCACATTTGATAGGTTTACATACGGTCGAAGCGTTGTTGGTCTATCCGGGCATTGCCATGCACATCCCTGAACCGGCCTTTGCTACATTCAACGCCAGCCAAAAAATGGAATCCGAGGCGATTAAAGCGGTTTTTGAGAAGCATACGAAGAACGAAGACTTCGTGAGCGAGTTCCGGTTGATCCGTGCCGAAGCGGTGTCTGCTGTCGACAGAATGGTGGAATGTGCCCGTGCGGCTGACCTTGTGATCATGTCGCATGAAGACAAGGAACATGACCGCTACGACCAGCGAAATGCCCAGACCCAAGTGATCCGCGAAAGCGGCCGCCCCGTCATCGTGGTCCCGCTGGACTATGACGGCCCCGAGATCGGGGCGAACCTGCTCTTGGGCTGGAGCGACACCAGAGAAGCGGCACGCGCAGCCCATGATTTGCTGTGGATTGCGGATGCCGGTGCGACCCTGACAGTGTTACGTGTCGTCAAAGCCCAGCAAGACGCCCTGCAGGACGGAGACGCGATTGACATGGTCGAGATGTTCGCGCGCCACGGCCTGAAACCGACATTGGCGCACCGCGAACCCATGGGAAACAGCATCGCCGATGTGCTGAACAAGGCCGCTTTTGAAATAGGCGCGGACCTTATTGCAACCGGTGCCTTTGGCCATTCGCGAACCTATGACTTTGTGATCGGTGCAACCACCCATGCGCTTCTGAGGGACCACAAGGTGCCAATCCTGTTCAGTAAATAGCTGCAAGCACGACGCGTTTTATTACATGGCGTCATTGACCGATCTCAATCTAGGCAGCCTGCGATGCCCTATCATCCTGACCCAAGGGTCCCCATCACTGGAAGGAACGGTTGATGATCTTGGCATCGCAAAACGGCACGTCGTCATGACCGCCACGCTTGGTGTATATTCCGAGGTTGGCAAACTGCGGACGGTCATGACGTCACGCCCCGGACTGGCACATGAACGCCTGACACCCGGCAATTGCGATGCGCTGCTTTTCGACGATGTTTTCTGGGTGGAGGAGGCCCGCAAGGATCACTATGGCTTTTGCGAATTGATGCGGCATCGGGGCGCCGAAGTGCTGGAACAGCATGACCTTCTGACTGACATTCTGGGCCAACCTGCGGCCCGACAATGGCTGTTGGACCGTAAGATCACCGAAGATCACATCGGCGTCGGTATGATGGAAGAGCTGCGCAGCTGGCTGAATGAAATGCCAGCCGCTGCGCTGACGCGATTTCTGACGGGCGGAATCACGGTCAGCGATCTTCCCTTCAAGCCGCACGGCATGTTCGGCAGGTTTCTTGGCACCGATGGCTTTGTCCTGCCGCCCCTGCCCAATCTGATTTTCACCCGCGACACCAGCAGCTGGATCTACGGGGGAGTCACGCTGAACCCGATGCACTGGCCTGCGCGCCAACAAGAGACGCTGATCGCAACCGCGATCTATCGGTTTCACCCGCGCTTTGCAGGCAAGACAAAGGTCTGGTGGGGCGATCCCGACCTTGATTTCGGCCCCGCCACGCTTGAGGGCGGTGACGTGATGCCCATCGGAGAAGGCTGCGTGCTGATTGGGATGGGCGAACGCACATCTGCGCAAGCGGTCGGCCAATTGGCGGTATCCCTTTTTGATCAAGGTGCCGCCGAACGTGTGATTGCATGCCAGATGCCGAGGTCTCGCGCAGCGATGCACCTTGATAGCGTGTTTTCGTTTTGCGACCGCGACGTCGTGACCAGCTTTACCCAAGTTGCGGACAAGATCAGGTGTTATTCGCTTTTCCCCGATGAAAAACACGGGCTGCGTGTGGTCCAAGACCCCGGTCATGTCTTTGACGTGGTACAGCAAGCTCTCTCTATTCCGGCCTTGCGCGTCATCGCCACCGGTGGCGATCACTTTGAACAAGAACGCGAACAATGGGACAACGGCAATAATGTCCTCGCGTTGGAGCCGGGCGTGGTGCTGGCCTATGACCGAAACGTCCATACCAACACGCAGCTGCGTAAGGCGGGCATCGAAGTCATCACCATACGGGGTGCCGAATTGGGCCGTGGGCGCGGTGGCAGTCACTGCATGACCTGCCCCATTTCACGCGATCCGGCGGTGTAGCCCCGTTGTTTCCCGTGCCTGTCATACCGGTTCGTGTTGCGCAAGACGGCGCAGGATGGTGTCGCGTTCCTCAAGAAGGTCCAGCACAAGGGCGACGCCTGCCGTATTGATGCCCAGATCACGATTCAACCGTCGCGCTTTTTTGGCGCGCGCAATGCTGGTGCCGACAAAGCGCCAATTTCCACTTGTACTGCCCATCGGCTCCAGCACGCCATGCTCGACCAGATCGACGACCCAAGTTTCGTCCGCGTGACAAAACCGACACAAATCCTGCAACGACAACGCGTCAACGATATCGCTTTTCAATGTGGTTTTCTTCATTTCTCATATCCTCCAAAATAGGCGCTTGGGTCAAAGAAATCGCAGGGTGACGTGCCCTGTTGCGGGTGTTCTTGTCCCGCGTGGCAATCCTGCGCGGCGCGGCGAATGCCACGCGGATTACTGTCGTCTCTCGGTCCCGTCTGCCAACCATCTGATCATCCAGTTTCGTCCAAGCATGTCACGAAATTCGTGTCTCTATTTGATCTGTGTCAGTTAGATTTCCGAAGGCCGTGATAGTTTCGAACATACTGCCTGCGCTGATTGGTCGGCGCATCTTAGGAATGGAGAACTATATGAAACGCCGGACGATACTTTATGTGATGACAGCCGACACCCCGGACAGCCAGATCAGCGATGCTGCCGAGGCAGCCGCAGTGGATGATAACCGTCTGCTTTGCCTGATATTGGCTGCGGCACCTGTCTTGCCGGTATATGCCTACGGCGTGGCCCCTTATGGCGGCATGAACATTCCCGACAATTGGCCCGAAATGGTCACCGAAGCGAAGCAGATCCAAAAAGACCGGGTTCAAGAGGTCGAAGCCTTGCTGGCCAAAAGCAATACCTCTGGCGCTGTCCAGTCTGCCTTGTGCGTCAGCGTTGATTTCAAACATCATGTCGCGCAGGTGGCGCGCGTATCCGACGAAGCATATTTTGCCGCAAATCTTGCAGACACCCCCGAAATCCTACGCGAGGCAGCCGCTGGTATCCTGTTCCATTCCCCCATCGGATTCCGGCTTAACGGGTCACCCTCACATAGACCCAAACGGGTCTTTGTCGCGTGGGACAGCAGCAATGCGTCCGCTGCCGCCGTTCATGCAGCCCTGCCCGTGTTGAAGGCTGCCGAAGAGATCGTAATTGGCTGCATTGATCCGGTTATGACCGCAGAGCGGGATGGCCAGGACCCCGGAACAGATGTCGCCGCATGGCTGAGCCATCACGGATGCAAAGTTACCGTTTCACAATTCCCAAGCGGCGGATTGGATGTGGGACAATGCATTCAGGACCGCGCCAAGGAAGTCGGTGCCGATCTTGTGGTCATGGGGGCTTATGGCCATGCGCGGATGATCCAGACTGTCTTGGGCGGCACAACCCGGACAATGATCGAACAAAAAGAACTCCCTGTATTTTTAGCGCATTAACAATGGCTGGCGCGCCGGGTCATATATCGATGCCCCGGCGCGCTTGTCGCAAAACCCAAAAGTCGTTGATTGTGTCCGCTTGCTCAGTCGGCGGGCTTCCCGCCTTTTGAAAGCCGCGGCACAATATCCTTCAGATCATAGCCTGCGTTCTTGGTCGCGCTCAGAATTTCCGCCACAGACATATCGGGCGCTTTGGCCAAAGCCCACAGCGTGGCCGAGCGGGTTCCCGTCCGGCAATAGGCCAGAACGGGCTTTGGCAGAATGTTCAGCGCCTCAGTGAAATCGGCCACAGCTTCCTCGTCATAGATGCCCCCTGACACAGGAACAAAGCGCATCTCGATACCCTGTTCTTGCGCCGTCTTTGACAGGTCTTCAAATCTGGGCTGACCTGCATCTTCGCCATCCGGGCGATTGCAGATGATGGATCGAATGCCTTTGTCCCGCAGCATCGCAAAGTCGGTTTGCGTGATTTGCGGCACGACAAAGAACTGGTCGGATATTTTTCGCATGTCCATAATACACTCTCCTACAAGATGCGACAAAGACCACCGGTCAGATGGCGTTGATCGGCACCTTGAGCATGGGCTTGCCGTCTTTTGTCTTGGGCAGGTCGCCTGCGCGCATGTTCACCTGAAGCGATGGCAAGATCAGCCGTGGAACGTCAAGCGTCGCATCGCGCGCCTCGCGGAATTTTATGAACTCCTCGCGGGTCTTGCCCTGGCCGACGTGGATGTTGTTCTTCTTTTCTTCGGCGACTGTGGTTTCCCACATGAATTCGCGCCCTTCGGGGGCGTAATCATGGCACATGAACAAGCGCATATCGTCTGGCAAGGCCAACACTTTTTGGATGGAATCGTACAATTGCCCTGCGTCCCCACCGGGGAAATCTGCGCGCGCCGACCCGCCATCGGGCATAAATAGTGTATCGCCCACAAAGGCGGCATCGCCAATCACATGCACCATGCACGCCGGCGTATGCCCCGGAGTATGGATCGCAAACGCGGGCAGCCCCCCGATCTCGTAGGTATCGCCGTCCTTGAACAACGCATCAAATTGCGATCCGTCGCGCTGGAATTCGGTGCCTTCATTGAACACCTTGCCAAAGGTTTCTTGCACAACGGTGATCTGATCCCCGATCCCGATTTTTCCACCTAGTTTGGACTGGATATAGGGGGCCGCTGAAAGATGGTCCGCATGCACATGCGTTTCAATCAACCAATCAAGCTTGAGATTGTGTTTCTGGATATAGGCGATGATTTCATCAGCGTGCTCATAGGAAATGCGGCCAGCCGCATAATTGATGTCCATAACGGAATCGATCACGGCACAAGACGTCGATCCGGGGTCCATCACGATATGGCTGATCGTATAGGTCTGGGGATCAAAAAAGGATTCAACCTTTGGGTGGACATTCATGTTTGTCGGAAACTCTGACATCGTTTTCTCCATTCTGAGCTTTGCTCGAAAGCTAGAGCCGCCAAAGGCGGGCTTCTGTGATCAAATCACACTGGGGTGGAATTGCCCGCTAAGGGTTGAGATTTATCAATGGCGCAGCAAGAGATCACGACAGCCAGAACGATAGAACCAAGCGCCAAGGATGCAGCACTTAGGGTGATGCCCAAAGCAGCATTGAACTTAATCGGCTGGTCCCAATCCACTGTCTAGACCGGGAAATTACCGTTTTCAAAAGGGTCATACATTGGATCTTCCGGATCGCTGGACGGCTCGGGAACTTCAGGCTCAATAGGATCAGCCTGCGGATCTTTGGGCTGCGGGTCTTCAGGAGAGATGGGTTTCTGTTCCGGGTCTACTGGCATCGGCGCTTCTTTGGGAACTTCCTTGGGGGGTTCCTCCGCAGGTGGGTCTTGGTTCTTATCTGTCATCTTCCGGCCTTTCGATGGGGTCACGTTTGATTACCCCATTGCGCAGGCCGCCCAATTGACCGGCATCAATCGCAGTCCCGTTCCTGCGCGCGACCCGGTGCTGGTGTCGACAACTATTCAAAGATGTTGGCGTACAAGTTTCTCTATCTCTGCCGCTGGCCGGGCACCGGACAGCCGCGCGATTTCTTTGCCCCCTGCATATAGGATCAAAAGCGGAATGCCCCTGATCTGCAAGCGTTGGGAAACTGCCTGAAACTGTTCTGTATCGATTTTGGCAAAACGTGCCTTGAATCGCAACGCTTTGGCTGCCGTCGCAAATTCAGGGGCCATTGTCCGGCACGGCCCGCACCAAGGGGCCCAATAATCAACAAGCAACGGCAGATCGTCTGTCTGCGTTGCCTTGTCATGTTGCCGTTCCCCGATCGCGGCAACATCGCCGCTGGCCAACAAGGCACCGCATTTTGCACATTTTGGACTGGCCTCAAGCTTGGCCGCAGGAAAGCGGTTCACTTGCCCGCATGACAGACAGCTTAGTGTTAGGGACTCTTTCATCTTAGCGTTTCCTTTCGGCAATGGATTTAGACCAAAGGTCTGCCCGATTATACCAGCCATGGGCGGATCGTGCATGCTGTGGTTCTTAGTGCACGCTCACCCTGCCTGCTTGACGATGATCAATCCACCTGTGCGGCATTTTCCCCCCGTCCGAACCAAACCAAGGGCGAACGCAAATTGATACGTGTCAATCAACTGCGACCTAAAACCCATAAATAGATACCATACATTGAATAAACCACAGGAACTGTCACATGCACCAAATTCAATTTATGATCCCGCCAATGGTGACTTGCTTTGCGATGGTCTGGACGGTGCTCGCATATGGTTTGTCTTGCAGGATTGAAAATGCCAGATCGCCGATCCGTGTGTTTACGCAGTCTGATCGCCTGGCCCATTGACCGCCTTGAAGGGGTTTTGAAGTGGCTGGCAAAACACGCAAAAAATCAGCGCTTCCCGCAGGTCTATCGTTCAAGCGCTTACGCGCGGAATGTGACCCCGAAACGCTTGGGTTCGACACCACCGCGTCGCTGAAACCGGCGCGCGGGTTAGCCGGACAAGACCGAGCGATTGACGCAATCAAGTTATCTGCCAACATCGACCACAAAGATTTCAATTTATACGTTTTGGGCCGCGAGGGCACAGGGCGACATACCGCTGTTGCCCGACTGCTGACCGAAGCAGCAGCCACGCGCCCGCTTCCCTCCGACTGGGTCTATGTGAACAACTTTGATGCACCACATAAACCGCATGCGATGCAACTGGCCCCCGGAACTGCAGCGGCCCTAAAGCTGGCGATGCAGCATTTGGTCGACGATCTGGCAAACGACATCCCTGCTTTGTTTGAATCAGAAGATTATCAAACGCAACGCCGTGCCATTGAAGATGAGTTTGGCCAAAAGCACGAGGAACCTATCGCAGAATTTTCTGAACAGGCGCATGCGCAAAACGTTGCCCTGTTAAGGACGCCGATGGGGTTTATGCTGTCGGCGGTCGTAGATGGAAAACCCATTAAACCAGAAGTCTACGAGGCACTGCCACCGGAACAACGCAATGAGATCGACGAGAAAATCGAAAAGTTGCAAGAGCAACTGGCAGATATCCTCAAGCATGGTCCGCAACTGGAAAAAGAGCACCGCCAAAGGATCGAGGAACTGCACGCGGCATTGGCCGAACAGATCGTTTCGATCAGGATAAAAGAAGTCCAGACCCAGTTCAAAAACGCCGAAAACATCTTGGCCTATCTGGAAAAAACCCGCTTGGACATGGTTTCAAACGCTGAACTGTTTTTGATGTCCGCGACCAAACCCAACGGCGGTCCGTTTCCCGAGGTGATCCATAAACACCATCAAGACCCGCGTTTTGACAGATACGCTGTCAATATCATGGTCTCGCACGAGGCAGGCCCCCCCGCAGCGCCGGTCGTCACCGAGGATTTGCCATCAGTCAGCCATCTGACAGGGCGGATCGAACATATTTCAGAAATGGGCACCCTTTCGACGAATTTCACGTTGATCAAACCAGGCGCTCTTCACCGTGCGAATGGTGGGTACCTGGTGATTGATGCCAATCGGATTCTTGTTGAACCTTATGCTTGGGACACGCTAAAGCGCTGCCTGCAAAGCCAATCAATATCAATAACCTCGCTGGCGGAACGCCTAAGCTTGTCGTCGACCGTGACGCTGGAACCCGACCCTATTCCGCTCGATATCCGTATTATTCTGGTCGGTGGCAGGCGGCTGCATATGTTGCTGCTGCACCTTGATCCGGAGTTCGGCAAATTATTCAAGCTCGAGGCAGATTTCGAAGATGATCTGCCCCGCACTGCCAAGAATACCCGCGCAATGGCGCGGCTCGTTGCCGGATATGCCGCCAAAGAAAATCTGAAGCCACTGACAGCCGCCGCCGTCGCTGCATTATTGGACCACGCTGTGCGGCTTGCAGATGATAGCACAAAACTCACTCTTGAGCTTTCCAAGCTGACGGACGTTATGCGGGAGGCTGATTTTTACGCAACGGGGCAAAAACAAGATCTGATTTCCGCTGACGACATTGACCACGCGATACGGCAATCCGTGCTAAGAGGCTCGCGCATCAAGGAACGGATGCAAGAAGCCGTGACGCGGAAGACCATTCTGATTGATGTCAAAGGCCAGTCGGTCGGTCAGATAAACGGTCTTTCTGTTTTCGCGATCGGCAGAAACCACTTTGGCCGCCCTTCGCGCATCACGGCGCGCGTGCGCATGGGCACCGGCAAGCTGGTCGATATCGAACGCGAGGTCGAATTGGGTGGACCGCTCCATTCAAAAGGTGTGCTTATTCTGGGCAGTTATCTTGCGTCGCATTACGCGCTGGATGTCCCGATCTCCTTGCACGCAAGTCTGGTCTTCGAACAAAGCTATGGTGGCATAGATGGCGATAGCGCATCATCGGCCGAGCTTTATGCCCTGCTGTCAGCATTGTCCGGTGTACCCATTCGTCAGGGCGTTGCCGTAACCGGATCTGTGAACCAGAACGGCGACGTGCAAGCCATCGGAGGGGTGAATGAAAAGATCGAGGGATTCTTTGACATCTGCATGGCCCAAGGCCTCACCGGAGAGCAAGGCGTCCTTATTCCTGCGTCAAATATTGACCACCTCATGCTGCGCTCTGACGTGGTAGAGGCCGCCAAGAACGGGGATTTTAACGTCATACCGGTCAAGACTATTGATCAGGGGATCGAAGCGCTGACAGGAGTGACAGCTGGACGACGCGGCCGGAACGGGCAGTTCCCGAAAAGCAGCATCAATGGCAAAGTCGAAGCCCAACTGCATGCCTTTGCTGAAACCCGCCGCAAGTTCGCAGACCATAACAACGACGGGTTAGATATTGGCCCCGGCAATGGCACAGACCAATGAAGACGGCGCACCGCGCAGGGCTGCGCATTCTTGTCGGTGCCGGATCCTTTGCAGATGCGGCAGCAGGGTTGCGCATCGTTGAACAGTTCCCACGCATTTTTCTCGCGGGTCTTGGCGGCATTCTGGTCGAAGAGGTGGACATGATTGCAACATCTCAGATCCCCAACCAACGCATTGTTCTACTCAGTGGCAAGACAGCACTGGCCCCAAGTCATGCGCAGCTTCGCAGCCACTTGAGGGCGGACGCACGGGCCTTTCGGCGAGTTCTGGCGCGTGTTGCCACGCCACACGGTACCCAGTGGACGTTTATGCAGGATAAGGGTGAACTTGTTCAGACAGCACTCCGCGCCGCAGCGGGGTGGGATGTTCTTGTTTTGGGATATCGTCATCTCCACAGGATACCGGGGAAAATTATCATTTTGCAAACCTCGCGAAATCCCAGCGTCGAAATGGAAGAAGCGTCCAGCCGCCTGTCAAAACAGCTGTCTGCAGAGCGTATTGTATTTTCAGTCAGGCAAAATGGTGAAAAGGCCATCGGCGCGCGCGCTTCTAAAAACCTTCAATTTGACACTCTTGATGACGCGCTACGCGCACTGACCCGTCAGAATGCGCAGGTCGTTTTGGCGGAATTCCAAGGTGGTCCCCTTCACAGCCAGACTGATCTGTTGCGGCTTCTTGAAGCGGCCCGATGCCCCGTGGTCGTGTTTGGCGCGTCAGACACCGGTTCATTGCTTGAACATAACACGCATTTTCCGCCGGTCGCCAACAAGACAGATAACGACACTGATGTCTAACACCCAAGGAATGCCGCCACCGACACTGCGACGGGCTATTTCGCTGCCGCTTTTGGTGTTTTACGGCTTGGGCGTCACCATCGGCGCGGGCATCTATGTCCTTGTCGGCGCGACCGTTGCACAGGCCGGAGTATATGCGCCGGTGTCCTTTTTGGTGGCGGCGTTCGTAATGCTGTTCAGTGCCAGCAGCTTTGGCGAACTGTCTGGCCGTTTCCCCCAAAGCGCTGGCGAAGCCGCCTATGTCGAAGCCGCTTTCAGGATACCATCCCTGACGGTTCTGACAGGGGCCTTGTTGCTTGCTGCCGGAACGATTTCGGCGGCAGCGATTGCAGTAGGGTGCGCGGGATACGTCGCTTTGCTGGTGCCCCTGCCCCTTTGGATGATCATCGCGCTGACTGTGCTTTTTTCAGGGTTTATCGCTGCATGGGGCATCGTTGAATCAGTCCGGTTTTCCGCAGTCTTGACCGTCATCGAAGTTCTGGGGCTGGTCGTCGTGGTGATCGCGGGCATATGGTACCAACCTGACATCATTATTGCGCTGCCTACTGTTTTCCCCCAGCCGTCAGACACGCCTGCGCTGACGTCAATCGGCGTGGCCAGCCTGCTCGCCTTCTTTGCCTTTATCGGCTTTGACGGTATGGTCAATGTTGTCGAAGAAACCGAAAACCCCGCCCGCAATATGCCGATGGGCATCTTCATCACACTGGTGATTACGACGCTGCTTTACTTTTCGGTGGCGGCGGTTGCCGTGTTACTCCTGCCCCTCGACGACCTGGGCCAATCGGCAGCACCGATCAGCCTACTGTACAAAAGCCTTACAGGGATGTCACCGACTGCAATCACCCTTATCGCGATTGCCGCCACCTTGAACGGGGTCGTCATTCAGGCCATTCTTTCCGCGCGCATTATATATGGCATGGCCAACGTGGGCCGTCTGCCCAAGGGATTGGCGCAGCTGGATGCCCGCACACGAACACCATTGCTTGCCACAGGTCTGGTGACCGTAGGCACTCTGGCATTTGCCTTATTGTTCCCGATCAACATCCTAGCAGAACGCACATCCCAAGTTGTCCTTGTGGTGTTTATTCTGATCAACCTAGCGCTATTGCGGATCAAATGGCGCGGCGATCCGGCACCCGACGGGATACTCATTGTACCGGCGATTATCCCCGTTATCGGCTTGGTCACTTGCGTGGCAATGCTTGTTGGGCCGATCTTTATCGGTTGATGATATGCACAGCCCCTTTGGCGACGGTCAGACCGCCATCGCGTCTTCAGCCCACAAAAACAGCCCGCAGAGGTTTCTCAGTCCAAGACCTCGCGTAATTTAACCGCCAACTCTCGCAACCCGTACGGCTTGCGTAGAACCCGGTATCCCGCTTCAGTGGTTCCGCTTTTTGGCTCGGCCCCTTTGGCATAGCCCGTCGCCAACAATATCTTGATCTCCGGCCTCAAAGCCACGGCATTCTTGGCAACGTCGAAACCTGTCATCCCACCGGGCATCAAGACATCGGACATCACCAGATCAATATCCTTATCCTGCTTCAGTATTTCGATGGCCTTTGAACCGTCCGAAGCCGCAATAACTTTGTAGCCCAATTCCTCAAGACGGGCCATCGTCAAGCGTCGAACCTTTGGATCATCTTCCACCACCAGGATCGTTTCAGTCCCTTTTTCAGAGCCTTCTTCGGATGCGGAAGTATCAGTAGCGGTCGCACCCGCCACTGCGAAAGGCAGGAAAAGTTTGATGGTCGCGCCTTTTCCGATCTTGCTGTGAAGCGTGACGTGCCCGCCTGATTGTTTGGCAAAACCATACACCATGCTAAGCCCCAGACCTGACCCCTCTCCGGGGCCCTTTGTCGTGAAAAACGGCTCAAAAACCCGTGATTGCGTGTCCGGCGTCATGCCGACACCGGTGTCGGTCACGGACAGGCAAACATAGTCACCGGGTACCACATCAACCTGCGTTGCGGCATAGTCGGCATCCAGTGTGACGTTGCTGGTTTCGATGGTCAGCGTTCCACCATCCTTCATCGCATCGCGGGCATTGATCGCAAGGTTCAGGATGGCGCTTTCGATCTGCCCCGGATCTGCCACCGTCGTCGCCAGATCCTTGGCAAGATGGGTTTCAATGCGGATTTGTTCATTCAGCGTACGCTTGAGGATTGGCACCATCGTATCAACCAACTCGTTCAAGGCAACGATTTCGGGCGCAAGGGATTGTTTCTTTGCAAAGGACAGCAACTGGTTGGTCAGGGCCGCGCCCAGATTGGACGCCTCGAGAGCCTCTTTGATAAGGTCATGCACCTTGGCGTCATCGGTGCGCATTTCAATAAGTTCAAGATTCCCGATAACGACCGTCAGAAGATTGTTGAAGTCATGCGCCAAACCGCCCGTCAACTGACCGACGGCTTCCATCTTTTGCGCGCGGTGCAGTTCAGCTTGCTGTTTTTTCTCTGTTGTCAGGTCGTGCATAATACCCAGAAAATGGCGCACGCCGTTTACCATCACCTCGGATACCGCCAACCGGATCGGAACCCGAGAACCGTCCTTGCGGCAGCCCTCCATCTCGCGACCATTGCCAATGATCCTTTTCTCTCCGGTCTTAAGATAGCGTTCAAGATAGCCCTTGTGCTTGCTGCGGTCGGGTTCAGGCATCAGGATCTTCACATTCTTGCCGATCACCTCATCGGCGCTGAACCCAAATATGGTTTCGGCACCCAAGCTGAAGCTTCCGATCTTGCCTTTTTCATCAATCGTCACGATCGCTTCGGGAGCCGCCTCGAGAATGGCCCTAAGCCGTGCCTCCCGGTCCAGAATGGCGCGCTGCGCCTTGTTCTGATCCGTTACATCTTCGGCCGCCAGCAAGATACATTCTTGGTCTTTTGGCCGCCCTTCGATCTTGCGGGCGTTCAAAATCATTTCACGCTGCCCCAGATCCCCGGCATCCAGAGTGACATTAAATGCCTCAACTGTCCTCTTCTCGGGCAGCACGGTTTCCAACAACTCGCGAAGCCGCGGGACGGACCATTGCCCGTTCTGGATTGAAAACAGATCTTGTCCGATAACATCGGTCCCGTCCGTTTCAAACATGCGATTGAATGACAGGCTCGCCGAAAGGATTTTGAAATTGCCGTCAAGAACAAGCATCGGCTCGCGGACTGTGCTGATAATGCTTTCGGCAAATTCCCGGGCGGTCGTGGTTTCACGCTGCAACGCCTTCAGGTCGGACACTTCGGAGAATGTCACTGCAACCCCGTCAATCTTGCCACTTTGCGTGCGGTAAGGAAGGATACGACGGACGAACCAGCGACCGTCGTTGCTTTCGACTTCGCATTCCGATGAAACCAGCGTCTGAAGAACCTTTTCGGCATCATTGAGAAGTTCAGAATCGTTGACCTTGCTGGTGATGTCGCTGAAGGGGCGCCCGATATCCTTGCTGATCAGGTTGAACAGTTCGCGGACCGCTGGCGTGAACCGCATGATCTTGAAATCTGTGTCCAGAAACAGCGTCGCAATGCCCGAACTTGACAGCAGGTTGTTCAGATCATCGGACATGCGGCGTTCATCATCGATCTTCTGCTGAAGCTGGGTGTTGAGGGTCGTCAGCTCTTCGTTCAGCGACTGCAGTTCTTCTTTGGAGGTCTCAAGCTCTTCGTTTGTCGATTGAAACTCCTCGTTCATCGACATGGCTTCTTCGTTAACGGCCTTCAGCTCTTCGGTTGAGCGTTCATAGTCACGAATTGTCATGCGCAGATCAGCGCGCGTGGTTTCAAGCTCTTGTTCAAGCTGGCGGTTCACCTCTCCGTTCAGGTCTTCCGCAGCTGGAAGACCTTCTTTAACGGGTTGGTCAGCGAAGGTTACCAGATACAACTTGGCTTCATCCTGCGTCACCGGGTGCACTTGGATCGTTACCCCGACCTTTTCGCCGCCCCGCGTGATCGTGGCCCTTTCAAGGGTTTCAGTATCGTCCGTCCGTGCCGTCCGAATTGCGCTGCTTAGGCGTGCGCGCAGTCCCTGCCGCGCCATCGCCAAAAGGTCACGGCTTGTTTCGCCCGAAGGCACCTTGAGATAATTATCCGTAGGCCCCTCAAGATAAAGCGCCTCTGACTGGGCGTTGATAAGAACAGCAGCAGGGGCATAACGTTCGATAAGAAGGCTTTGACTTAGCTCGGCCAGTTTATTGGAAACCGCCTGGAACTGGCCACGCTTTTGGGCGGCCGCTGTATTTGCAAATGGGCGTTGTGCGATCGGGAAATCAAATGTGCGGCCGCGCGCGTGTGCCACGCGTTTGTAGAGGCGGTATTTTTTTGACAACGGTTCAAAAAACCCGTCGTAAGTTCCCGTCGTCTCGGACATGCCCAGAAACAGAACCCCCCCCTCATTGAGCGCAAAGTGAAACAACTGAATGACACGTTCCTGCGCATCGGGCGTCAGGTAGATCATCAGGTTACGGCAAGAAATCAGGTCTATTTTCGAGAAAGGCGCATCCGACAGGATATTTTGGCTGGCAAACACAACCGCATCGCGCAGTTCAGGTTTAACGCGGTAGCTGTGGTCTTCCTTGGTAAAGAACCGCTTCAGCCGGCGTGCCGAGACATCTTCGGCGATCGAATCCGGATAAACGCCATTTCGCGCGATCGTCAGCGCACGTTCATCCACGTCCGAGGCAAAGACCTGCAGCTTCACATTCTTGCGCACGGCCGATATCTTTTCAATGACAAGCATCGCCAGCGAATAGGCTTCTTCGCCGGTGGCGCATCCTGGCACCCATATCCGCACGGGGTGCCCTGCGTCATGGGTTTTCACCAGCCCGTCCACCACGTTCTTTTCAAGATATTCAAAGGCGTCCGGATCGCGGAAGAACGAGGTGACGCTGATCAAAAGATCAGTACAGAGGTTTTGTGCCTCCTCGGCCGAGTCCTTTAACAGCGCGAGGTAGTCACCCGAGTTTTCCATGTGCCGCAGCGCCATCCGCCGTTCAATCCTGCGCAGCAACGTGCCGTCTTTGTACAAGTTGTAATCGATTGGGGAATAGGCCTTCAAAACAGTTATGATCTGTTCCAGCGAATCCTTGGCATTATCGCCTATCACCTTTTTCGCCTTGGGGTTCTTTATGAACGGGTGCCGGATGTAATCCGCAATGATGGCGGGCATCTTGGCCACGGCTATGACATGATCGGCCACTCCGGTCGCAATCGCACTGCGCGGCATGCCGTCGTGTGTTGCTTCCGTGGGGTCTTGAATCAGGACAATGCCGTTGTGTTCTTTGATATCGCTGATCGCCGCCGATCCATCGCTGCCGGTTCCCGACAGGATGACTGCGATGGCGTTTTGATCCAGATCTTTTGCCAATGACCGCAAGAACAGATCAATCGGCAAGCGCGCCCCGCGGCGGTCTGTCGGCTTGGTCAGGTGCAATACACCATCCTTGATTTGCAGGAAAAAGTTCGGAGGGATAACATACACATGGTTCGCTTGAACTTTGCTGTCATCCTCGGCCAGTACCACAGGCATATCCGTGTGATTGGACAGAATATCGGCCATAAGGCTTTTGTGTTCCGGGTCCACGTGATGCACCAGAACAAAGGCTGCCCCCGTATCGGAAGCCGTAGCATCCAGAAATGCGCTGTAGGCCTGAAGACCGCCCGCGGAGGCCCCGACACCCACAACAGGGACAATACCCCGCTCAGGTCCTTTGCCATCGGCAACCTTTGAAATAACCGTCGTGGTTTTGCGCGTTGTAGGTAATTTTGTTGCTTTGCGCGCCATGTCGTTTCAGTTTCCTACCAAAAAGGCTCGTATTACAGTTCTCATGTAAGACGTCCACGTGATCGGCACATCTTCACCTCAAAGAAGAACGCTTCAATACAAAAAAGTAAAGAAGAACCAGAGGATGGCGATTGACCGGTATCACTTCAAAAGGGACCGTTCTCGCGCGTCACACAGGATCTGACACGCGCGGCATCGCGGCGGCAAGGACCACCAAAGATACCCCTGAAGCGATCAGATCAAGCCCCAACAGAATGCCCAGCAAAACAGTTGACGATTCGGGCAGGGCCGCAAATATAAAAGCCGCCAGCCCGACACTTACCAGGCCTGAAACCAAGACCCACCCTGACCCTTTGATCCCGCCCATGTCGAATGCGAATGCGCTTTGGGCAAGCCCCCTGAGCAGCAGGATTGCGGCGATCAAGAAGGTGAGCGTCACCAGACCCGAGGCCGGAAAGAATAAAAGATAAAGCCCCGCGCAAAGGGGGAAAATCCCGGCCACCAGCATCCAGACAAACACGCGTGTTCCCTGAAACGACACCGCCAACATCACGGCAAGTATCCCCCCGAGGGTCAAGACGGACCCAATCAAAAAGCCCACCGCGTAAGAGCTGACAACCGGCATGATGATCGCCAGAATGCCGAGCACGATCATCACGATACCGGTCACGGACAGCCATCGTCTCCAGTGCTGGATCGCCCGCGCAACGGGGCTTGGCGGTTGGCCGGAATATTGGCGGTCCATATCGTATACCCTTGCTCTTTAAGTAAGCTGTGATCGGTCGTTTTCTGGCCGGACCTCATCATTGGCCTCCCGATCACGAAACCCGGTGAGGTCATTCGCTCCAGGCGTGGACATGCACATCATGTCCCGAGTGCGCTTTCATGATCTTTACCGCAAGATCTTCGTGTTCCTTGTCACGTGTACGGACCCACATCAGAATGCCGCCCCGCCGGATCTGGTTATCATAGTAGTCCTTGTGGTGCCGTCCGGCCCGTCTGGCCAGCAGCGTCCCGATAACAGCAGCAGGGCTTCCGCCGATGGCGATGGCGGCAATCGACGCGGCCAAGGTGCTTGCGGGTGTCAACAATGCTGTCATGGCAATGGCCGACCCAACAAAAAAGAACCCGCCTGCGATGGCACCTTCAAGCTCTCCGATGGCCTCTTCGGACACGAAATTTGCCCGGGGGGCACGTGGATCATCCTCAAGTTCGGACGCGCGCCAATAGGCAGTTCCGAGCTTTTCTCTCAAGGCATCCTCGCCTCCCAAAAGGCTGATATCCGAATGGTGAAATCCTACGGAGCGCAAATCATAGAAGGCGGCCTGCTGGGCTTCGAACGTGTCAAACACCCCGACAGCCTCGGGAATGTTGATATATGTGGTTTTACTTTTATTCGTTTCGGTCTCAAGCTCGGCCATTCCGGTCTCCATGCCATGCGCAACAGGGTTTGTTGCGCTTGACTATGCGTTTTATGGTGCCCGCCGAATTGAGATGCATCAAAACGGGTAACGGCAAATTTGCCCAATCTTGCCGCGCCGGATGTGGCGGCAGGATAAAACCGCCGAAGCCGCCCGCCGCCTGCCAATACCTGTCCCAGAATAAATCTGGTCAGGAAGCACAGGTTCGGTCAACCAGCACACGATATAATTGCAAACGCCTGCCGCAACGCTAAAAGGGATTCATGTTGGAGCACGGTCACAATCACTATCTCATTCTGGCATCGCTTGCGGTTGCAATAATGTCAGCGTTTACGGGTCTGTCTTTGACGCAAGGCGCATCGGCGATGGGGGTGGCACAGCGGAAACTGGTCGTCTCAATGTCTGCCGTTGCCTTGGGAAGCGGCATCTGGTCGATGCATTTCGTGGCCATGCTTGGAATGACGTTGCCAGTCTCCTTTCACTATGATGCCTTGGTCACGATGATGTCGGCATTGGTGGCCATACTGCTTACCGGCATTGCACTGCTTCTGGTGCATTTCGGCAAACGGACCGGGCTGCGGATCACGCTGGCCGGGATGTGCGTGGGTGTTGGCATTCTGGCGATGCACTATATCGGCATGTCGGGCATTCAGGATGTGAAACCTGTCTATTCGGCTTTCGGTATTGGTGTGGCAATTGTCGCGTCTATCGTGCTGTGCGTGGTGTCTTTTTGGATCAGCTATGGCCACCGCGAAAGCCGCAACATCCTGTCAGGCACTTTGGTATTTGGTATCAGCATCGTGGCCGTTCATTTTATTGCGATGGCCGGAACGCATTTCGTCAAGATCGACGGTGCCCTATCAACCGGCCTGTGGATGAGCAACGAAGTGCTGGCGTTTGGCGTCACGCTGTCTTCGTTCGTCATCTCGGGTGCCTTTTTGCTCGTTGGCGTGACCTTCGCCGAAGGGATGCGAAAGTCGCAAAATAACGTCCAGTCGCACCAACCTGTCGCAGAAAAGACCCCGGCAGATGCCCCTGTAGCCCGCCAGTCAGCGGTCATCAGAATCCCGTATGAAAGCGATGGTCAGACCCATTTTGTCCAAAGCGACGATGTTGCCGCAGTTCAGGCCGAAGGGCGCTATACCTACCTTTATCATCCATCAGGTCGGTTGTTTTGTCCTTGGTCGATTTCCGCCATGGAAACCAAACTTGCCAACACGCAATTTGTAAAAGTTCACCGCAGCTATTTGGTTAACACCCACCACGTCACCAGCTTTGAGCGCAAGAAAGACAACGGGGTGTGCTTCTTTGAGTCTATGGCACATCTTGATCATGTCACCGTCAGCAGGTCCTACCTGAAACAGGTCCGCGAAAGCCTTGGCGTCTAACGAAGACGTGAGACGGAACAGGCAGGTTGCTGCGGGTGCATACGCACTTCGTGCGCATAATTCGCATTTCGTGCACGCGGCATCGCGCCTGAAACCTTCGCCATAGCGCCTTTTGTGCGCTGTCCTTTTCAATGCTGGCAAGTACCGGCGTCAGGGAGGACAACGTATGATACCAGCAGCATTTGAATACCACCGACCCTCGGATATCGCAGGCGCGTTATCTGTGTTGGCGGAGCATGGCGATGAGGCGCGCGTCCTTGCAGGGGGGCACAGCCTGATCCCCATGATGAAGTTGCGCATGGCAGATGTCCCGCATCTGATCGACTTGCAGGATATTGCCGATCTCAAAGGGATCACAATCGAAGGCGACACAATCACCCTTGGGGCAATGACCACACAGCACGAATTGATTACCGATGACGCGCTATTTGCTGCCTGCCCGATCATCCGCGAAGCAGCACTTCAGATCGCGGACCCGCAGGTGCGTTACATGGGGACTATCGGCGGCAACGTCGCAAACGGCGACCCCGGCAATGACATGCCCGGCTTGATGCAATGCCTTGATGCAAGCTTTACCTTGGTCGGCGCAGATGGGACGCGATCTGTGCCTGCGCGCGATTTTTACGAATCCGCCTACATGACAGAACGTGACGACGAAGAAATTCTGACCCAGATCACGTTTTCCGCCACCGGCGCGGGCTATGCCTATGAAAAGCAAAAGCGCAAGATCGGGGATTATGCCACCGCCGCCTGTGCTGCGCTGATCACCAAAGACGGTGACAAGGTTACGTCTGCTGCGATCGCGATGACCAACCTAAGCGATGTGCCCGTCCTATCCGAAGCCGCTGCCACCGCATTGGTTGGCACGTCTTGCGACGCCGCCGCCGTAAAGGCCGCTGTTGCCGCAGCTCTCGAAGATATTGACCCGACCGAAGACAATCGTGGCCCCGTGGCATTCAAGATGCATGTCGCCGGGATCATCATTTCACGCGCCATCACGCGCGCTTGGTCACGGGCATAAGGAACAAAATCATGACAAAACAAATCCTAACAATGACGGTAAACGGCGAGAAGAAAGAAGTCCTTGCCGAACCTCGCGAGCTGCTGATCTATGTCCTGCGCGAAAAGATGGGGATGACTGGCCCGCATGTCGGCTGCGAAACGTCCCATTGCGGTGCCTGCACCGTCGAGATTGACGGAAAGTCCGTGAAATCCTGCACGATGTTCGCGGCGCAAGCCCAAGGTGCCGAGATCACAACAATCGAAGGGCTTGGCAGCCCCGATAATCTTCATGTTTTGCAGGAAAATTTCAAAGAACATCACGGGCTGCAATGCGGCTATTGCACACCCGGCATGATCACCCGTGCGCACCGGCTACTGCAGGAAAACCCAAACCCCACCGAAGAGGAAGTCCGTTTTGGCATTGCAGGCAACATCTGCCGCTGCACCGGCTACCAGAATATCGTGAAATCCATTTTGTCGGCTGCTGCTGAACTGAATGCAGCCAAGGAGGCGGCGCAATGAAGGACGAAGTCACACGCGAGGAACGGGTTTCCAACCTCAAGGGGCTGGGATGTTCACGTAAACGCGTCGAAGACGCACGGTTCACGCAAGGCAAAGGTAACTACGTCGACGACATCAATTTGCCCGGCATGCTGACCGGCGATTTCGTCCGCTCGCCCTATGCCCATGCGCGGATCAAGTCGATCAATACGGACGCCGCGATGGCGCTGGACGGCGTTATTGCTGTTCTGACCGCCAAAGATCTTGAACCGCTTGGCCTGCATTGGATGCCGACGCTGGCGGGCGATAAACAGATGGTGCTGGCCGACGGCAAAGTGCTTTTTCAAGGCCAAGAGGTCGCCTTTGTCGTCGCCAAGAATCGCTATATCGCGTCAGACGCGGTTGAATTGGTCGAAGTTGATTACGAAGAGCTGCCAGTCATCGTTGATCCGTTCAAATCGATGCAGTCAGATGTTGTGTTGCGCGAAGATCTGGACCCCAAGGCACCCGGCGCGCATGGCCCGCGCAAACATCACAACCACATCTTTACATGGGAAGTTGGCGACGAAGACGGCACCAACGCTGTGATTGACGACGCCGATATCGTGGCCGAAGAATCCATGTATTATCATCGCACCCACCCCTGCCCGCTTGAGCCCTGTGGTTCCGTGGCAAGCATGGACAAGGTCAACGGCAAGCTCACACTTTGGGGCACATTCCAAGCGCCGCATGTCGTGCGCACCGTTGCGTCCCTGTTGTCGGGTATCGAAGAACATAACATCCGCGTGGTGTCCCCTGACATCGGTGGCGGCTTCGGCAACAAGGTCGGCGTTTATCCCGGTTATGTCTGTTCGATCGTCGCGTCGATCGTCACCGGCGTCCCTGTGAAATGGGTCGAGGACCGGATGGAAAACCTGATGTCCACTGCCTTTGCGCGCGACTACTGGATGAAGGGTAAAATTTCAGCCACCAAAGAAGGCAAGATCACCGGACTGCATTGCCATGTGACCGCCGATCACGGTGCCTTTGATGCCTGCGCCGACCCGACGAAATTCCCCGCGGGTTTCATGAACATCTGCACAGGGTCCTATGACATTCCAATCGCCTATCTGGGCGTCGACGGTGTCTATACCAACAAGGCACCGGGCGGCGTGTCCTACCGCTGTTCCTTCCGCGTGACCGAAGCTGTGTACTTTATCGAACGCATGATCGAAGTGCTGGCGATTGAAATGAACATGGATGCAGCAGAACTGCGCCGGATCAACTTTATCAAGAAAGAGCAGTTTCCCTATAATTCGGCCCTTGGCTGGGAATATGACAGCGGCGATTATCACACCGCGTGGGACAAAGCGCTGAAGGCCGTTGATTACGAAGGACTGCGCAAGGAACAAGCCGAACGCGTCGAAGCGTTCAAGGCGGGAGAAACCCGCAGCATCATGGGAATCGGCCTAAGCTTTTTCACCGAAATCGTCGGTGCTGGACCAGTCAAGAACTGTGACATCCTTGGGATGGGCATGTTCGACAGCTGCGAAATCCGCATCCACCCAACGGGGTCTGCGGTGGCACGCCTGGGCACGATCAGCCAAGGCCAAGGCCACGCGACGACCTTCGCGCAAATCCTCGCCTCTGAAATCGGCATCTCTGCCGACAGCATCACCATCGAGGAAGGCGATACAGATACTGCGCCTTACGGGCTTGGCACCTACGGATCGCGGTCTACCCCAGTTGCTGGTGCTGCTGCGGCAATGGTCGGGCGCAAGATCCGTGCCAAGGCGCAGATGATCGCTGCCTATCTGCTTGAGGTCCACGATGATGACGTCGAATTCGACGTGGACCGTTTTGTGGTCAAAGGCGCGCCCGAGCGTTTCAAGACCATGAAAGACATCGCCTATGCGGCCTATAATCAGGCCATTCCCGGACTTGAACCCGGGCTTGAGGCGGTTAGCTATTACGATCCGCCCAACATGACCTATCCCTTTGGGGCCTATGTCTGCGTGATGGACATTGACGTCGACACCGGCGTACCGACCATCAACCGCTTTTATGCGCTGGATGACTGCGGCACACGGATCAACCCGATGGTGATCGAAGGCCAGATCCATGGTGGACTGACCGAAGCGCTTGCCGTCGCATTGGGGCAGGAAATCGCGTACGACGACATGGGCAATTGCAAGACGGCCACGTTGATGGACTTCTTCCTACCGACTGCATGGGAAGTGCCGAACTACGAAACCGACTTTACCGTCACCCCGTCCCCGCATCATCCGATCGGTGCAAAGGGAGTCGGCGAAAGCCCCCATGTCGGCGGCGTGCCGTGTTTCTCGAACGCGGTGCAGGATGCGTTCCGTCCGTTTGGCAACCGTCACACCAATATGCCCCACGATCACTGGCGCATCTGGAAGACAGCCAACGATCTTGGCATGCACGATTAAAGAAAGGGCGGGGCAGCATTGCCTGCCCCGCATACCCCTATGACATCATGGACAAACCTTCAGACCGCGCTGGCCGACACCGGATACATCGCTTCCGATGATCTGGCGACGGCGTTGCACATTGCGATCACGCTTGGGCGCCCCCTTCTGTTGGAAGGCGCTGCGGGTGTGGGGAAAACCGAAATTGCGCGCGCATTGGCGACCGTGAAAGACACGCAGTTGATCCGGCTGCAATGCTATGAAGGTTTGGACGCATCGCAGGCCATTTATGAATGGAATTATCAACGGCAACTGCTGTCGATCCGCGCCGCCTCTGAGGCAGGCGAAACCGGGGCAGCCGTAGAAGCGCGAATATTTTCCCAAGACTACCTGCTTGAACGGCCGTTGTTAAAGGCCATCCGCCAAGATACCCCGCCCGTTCTGCTGATCGACGAAATCGACCGCGCAGACGAAGAATTCGAAGCCTATCTGCTTGAGGTGCTTTCAGAGTTTCAGATCACAATCCCTGAGTTGGGCACAATCAGTGCGACGACACGCCCCTTGGTGATCCTGACGGCCAACGGCACGCGTGACCTGTCGGATGCGCTGCGCAGGCGGTGTATTTATGCCCATGTCGATTATCCAGACCGCCAGACAGAACTGGCAATTCTTGCGTCCCGTTGTCCAACCACAGAAGCGCATCTTGCCCGGCAAATTGTCGGATTTGTCCAAAAGCTACGCGAGGAAGAATTGGAAAAAGTGCCGGGCATCGCCGAGATGCTTGATTTTGCAGCTGCCCTCGCCGGGTTGGGAATCAAGGATCTGACCGCAGATCCGACTGTCCTTTTGGCATGTCTCGCGACGTTGTTGAAAACGCAAACCGACCGTGCCGCCGTTCCCATAGAAGTTGCAGCGCGCATCGCCGGGAAAGCAGCATGAGCAAGGTAACCCGTTTTTCGGCAGCAGACCCCGGTCCCGCAGCGCGGGTTTCGGGTTTCATGGCGCATCTGCGCGATCATGGTTTCCGCCTTGGTGTGGCCGAAACCAAAACTGCATTGCGGGCACTGGCTTGCGTCAATCCCATTGTGCCATCCGACGCCCGTCTGGCGCTAAAATCCGTTTGCGCGGGGTCCGTTGAAGACATTGCGCAGTTTGATCTGCTGTTTGATGCCTTCTGGATGGCCGAAGGGCGCGTGCGCCAAAAGGTCATGCCCATAAACAACGCCAAGCCGATTGAAAACACCAAAAACTCGCGCGCGGATGACACGCAAGCCACCCAAGACAAAGGATCGCTTCATGCGCCGGAAGACGGGGAGGATGGCAGCGAAAGCTATGCAGAGGGGACAGGCAAGCTTGTCGCCTCTAAAGCCACCAATCTGATGAAGAAAGACCTGCGCGAACTGGTGTCAGCAGAAGATATCCGCGCAGCAGAACTGGTCGCGATACGATTGGGAAAGGCGCTGAAAGACCGCAGATCGCGCAGGCGCAAGGCTGCAAAAAGGGGCGCGTCGATCGACCTGCGCCGGACCATGCGCCAAAGCCTCGCGTCGGGGGGCGAACCGCTGCGCCTTGCCAAAAGAACGCGCCCCGACCGGCCTGTGAAAATTGTCGCCTTGTGCGACGTGTCCGGCTCAATGATGGATTATGCGCGCCCGTTTCTGGCATTCCTTGCGGGACTGATGCGCGCGGATAGCGCCAGTGACGCCTATTTGTTCCACACCCGGTTGGTGCGCATCACAAATGCGCTGCGCGACGATGATCCGTTTCGGGCCTTGAACCGGATTACGCTGTTGGCTGATGGCTTTGGTGGCGGCTCCAAAATCGGGGCGAACCTGCGCCAATTTTCTGACAGCTATGCGCGTAACTTTGTCGATGGGCGTAGCGTCGTCATTATCCTTTCCGATGGCTACGATAGCGAAAACCCCGAGGTTCTGGGAACCGCCTTGGCCAAGCTAAAGCGGCGTGGCTGCAAGGTCATTTGGCTCAACCCGCTTAAGGGGTGGAAGGGCTATGAACCGGTTGCCCAAGGTATGGCCGCGGCCTTGCCGCATCTTGATGCCTTTGCCGCCGCGACAACGCTAACCGATTTGGCAAATCTCGAACACATGTTGGCGCGGCTATGACTCTCTCGCAATCCGAACATTCCCGGCTTGAGGCAGAAATGCAGGCGCTGAAAGCCAAGGGGGTGCCCTTTGCCATGGCCACTGTGGTGCGCACCGTAAATGCGACCTCTGCCAAACCCGGGGGCAAGGCGCTGTTGGATCTGGACGGCAAAATTCTGATGGGCTGGATCGGTGGCGGCTGTGCCCGCGGTGCAGTTGGCAAGGCCGCGCGCGAGGCGATCAAAACCGGTGAACCACAGTTCATTTCACTGCGGCCCCAAGAGTTGCTGGAAACCGAAGGTCTGGTTGCCGGAGAAATCCGCGACGGTGTCCGTTTTTCGCGCAATGGCTGCCCGTCAAAAGGGACAATGGATGTGTTCGTCGAACCCGTTTTGCCCCTTCCTGAACTGGTGATATGCGGCACCGGTTTGGTCGCATTGGCCCTTGCCGATTTGGGTGCGCGTTTCGATTTCAAGGTCATGGTTCATGCCGCCGAAGCTGTGGAAAGCGATGCGGACGTTACACAGGGGTTTGATTTCGAAACCCACGATTTCGTCGTCGTCGCAACCCAAGGGCAAGGGGACAAAGATGCCTTGCGCGCAGCCGTCAGCAAAGATCGCCGCTATGTGAGCTTTGTCGGGAGCAGCAAAAAATTTGACACGCTCGCCGCCAAACTGGTTGCGGAAAACCCGGACATTGAACGGAGCCTCGCACAGGTAAAGGCCCCCGCTGGGTTGGATATCAACGCGATTACACCGGATGAAATCGCCATGTCTATTCTCGCCGAAATCACCCAGCTTCGGCGCGCGAACCTGACGGCCAAGGACACGCAAAATGTCTGACGCAACGACAATTGTGCACTCGCGATGGCGCAACCTGAACACCCGCGGCACAGGAGTAAGGCCAATGACCCACATCAAGGCAATAGCGTCCAGACTTCGCAACCGCTTCTTCCCCCCAATGACCAAAGCCCAAGCCGAGCTTTTGGCCACAATCAAATACCCTTGTTGTTGAGAATAGGATAACCAATGGAACTTAAAGACGAAATCATCATCAATGCACCGCAAGCCGTCGTCTATGCTGCGTTGAATGACCCAGAGATACTCAAAGAATGTATCCCCGGCTGCGAAGAGTTGATCAAACATTCCGATACGGAATTGGAAGCCATAGTTGTGCTTAAGATTGGGCCGGTCAAAGCAAAGTTCAGCGGAAACGTCACGTTAAGTCCAGACGCCCCGCCAGAGCGGTTTTCCTTGTCAGGTACGGGCAACGGAGGTGCTGCGGGCTTTGCCAAAGGCGGGGCCGAAGTGGAACTTGAGCAACACCCTGAAGGCACCTTGCTGCGCTATAATGCAACAGCCGAGATTGGTGGAAAGCTTGCCCAGTTGGGCAGCAGACTGATCCAAAGCACAGCTAAAAAACTGGCAGCGAAATTCTTCAAGAAATTCGCAGAGACCGTTGGAGAGCACGAGGTCACCTGACGGCGATATCGTTTTTGCCAGATATACTGCGATTATTTTTGACACCGACATGTCGCTCGTTAAGTTTGATCAGCGACATGTTTGCACACTCGTTCGCAGATAAAGTTCCGTTCAGCGCGGCGTCATCTGCGGGCCTTGAGCATGGCGATCAACGCAGCATCGCGTTCCTGTTCGAGGGTTTTGATATCCCGACCAGCAGCCTCTGCCGCGACCCCATCCACGAGGGCCGCGCGCACTTCAGCGGTCAAGCTGGGTGACCCCAGTGAAGCCCATCTGCGTTCCTGACTTGGGCCAAGATGCGCAAGATAACCCGCCATGCCGCCTTCGCCGCCGCCCAGATGATAGGCCATATGTGCACCAATCGCTGACCAGCGCAGGCCAGGGCCATTCACGAGGGCTGCGTCAATTGCGGCCACATCGGCAATGCCCTCGGCGACCATATGCACCGCCTCGCGCCATAGGGCCGAGGATAAACGATTGGCAATATGGCCAGTCGCGTCCTTGTTCATCCGAACTGGCACACGGCCCGCAGCGCGGTAAATCGCCTCTGCCCGGTCAAGCCGATCGGTGTCCTGACCGTAGGTTTCAACCAACGGTACGAGGTGCGGTGGATTAAACGGATGCGCCGTGATCATGCAGGCAGGGTTCGCCAATCCAGGGGCCAATTCAGACCAGCTGAGGGCAGACGTCGAAGAGGCAAGGATGGCATCGGCCCCCATCAGCGGTTCGACCTGACGGTAAAGATCATGCTTGAGGGTTAGATTCTCCGGTGCGTTTTCCTGCACCAGATCGGCCCCCGCGACGACAGTTTCCAGATTATTCGAGATTGTTACGCTACCCAAAGGACCAGCATCGGGCGCAATATCAAGCAGCTGCGCCAAAGGCCCCGCCATGCGATCTGGCAGTTTAACCAGGGCCTCCGGGCTAGGATCCCAAACGCGGACAACAGCGCCGTGATGTACGAAGAGCGCAGCCCAACATGCCCCAATCAGGCCAGCGCCAAGAATAGCAATTTGCGTGTGCTCCATCCTGCGCGTCATCACTTCCTCCATGTTCCGGTCTCCATATTTCGAAGGCGGACAGTCGCACCGGATGGGCAGCTTGGCAACGTATGACATTCCTTCTGCGGGTCATGCCCTACGCCATGCGCGTCATCCGGCCTTGGGGCAACGGCTTCACAGACGGGCAGGGCTGCCCCTCGCTTGCGGGGGATGGGCACTGCTTGGCTTGATCGGCGTCGGACCAGCAGTCCTGACCATCGAGGCCACATTCGACCCGCCCAACACCGCTTCTTTTGTATCAAAGCGGATCATGCGGCCATTTTCGAGGATCATGATTTTATTCATGGCCGAAATAGCACTCGGGCGATGCGCCATAACGATAACAGTTGAGCCCGCCGCGCGAAGTTTCAAAATTGCGGCATCAAGCGCGTCGTCTCCATCACCATCGAGATGGGCATTGGGTTCATCAAGAACAAGCAGTTTCGGGCCGAACAAGACGGCACGCGCCAGACCAATGCGCTGCACCTGCCCCCCCGACAAAGCTGTGCCCGACACGCCACCTACTTGACTGGAGTATCCGTTCGGCAATGCAGTAATGAGATCATGAACACCCGCAAGTTGGGCGGCAGATATTACATCCGCGTCCGACGCAGCAGGGTTGAACCGAGCAATATTCTGACTAATGGATCCCGGCAAAAGATCTATTCTTTGGGGCAGATACCCTATCGTGCGACCCAAAACCTCCTCTTGCCACTTGTCCAAAGATGCCCCGTCGAACTGAACCTCGCCTTGATCGGGTTGCCATGCCCCGACCAAGAGCCGCGCCAACATCGATTTTCCGGCGGCAGATTTGCCGATGACGCCCAATCCATCACCCGGTTCAAGTTCGAAAGTGATGGATTGCAACAGGGGTTTACGCATTTCTGTACCCAGTTGCGGTGAAAATTTGGACAAGGATTTAACCGTGACGCGACCCGTTGGTGCGGGAAGCGTTACCAACTGAGGTGCTTCAGCGTTTTGAGCGAAAAAATCACGCAATATTCTATTGGCCGCCACCGCCGCGCCGATGGCACGCCACTGACCGATCACCTGATCGATTGGCGCAAGGGCACGACTGGACAGCACGGAAGACGCGATAATCATGCCCGCTGAAATCTGGTTTTGAATAACCAGTACCGCGCCAAGCGTCAAAATCGCCGACTGAAGCAACAGCCGGAACGTCTTGCTGAAAGAAGAGATCACCTCCGAAGGGTTGCTGGCGTTTTGGTGCAATGCCAATCCGGTTTCCTGCAATTTTTGCCAATGGTCACCGAGGTCATTTTGCATGCGCATCGCAGTCAGCACTTCGGCACTTTGACGGCTTTGCTGGGAAAGCTCTTGTAGCTCATTGTTTTGAATGGCAGCCTGTTCTTGCCATTTTCGCGCCAAAACACGCCCCAAAATCGCGGCGATCCCCGCCACACAAGCGCCGGCTAAAACCATCATCCCAAGCCAGGCATGCACCAAGAACAGTGCGCCTAGAAATATCGGAACAAAGGGCAAATCGAACAGACTGACGGCCGTGGGGCCAGACAGAAACTGGCGCAAAGTGCTAAGTTGGCGAAGCGGCTCAGGTCCAGCTGACTGCGGGGTCAGACCCGACTGGACCCACGATCTGAAACTTGGCTTGCCAAGGGACAGGTCAAGGCGGATCGCAATGCGCGACAACAGTCTTTGGCGCAGAAAATCGAACAGGCCCAAGAAAAGGTAAAGAATAACGACGATGGTAAACAAGCCCGCCAAAGTGACCATCGAGCCACTGGAAAGAACCCGATCATAGACCTGAAGCATGTAGATCGAGCCCGTCAGCATAAGGACATTGACCACCCCGCTCAGGACAAAAACCATGGCAAAACCGGCCCGCTGATTTTTCAACGCGACAAGATATGTATTCAACGAATAAGGGTCGGCCATGCTGATGCAGCTCCGCTCAAGGGCACAACCAGTACGAACGGTCGTACTGAATCGCCATCATGGTACCGCCGAATTCTTTCTAACCTTAACTTCTCTTGGTACAATCTTGGGCTTTGTGCCTAAATTTTTGCATATCCTGTCTGCACTTTGCTGGGTCGTCACCTATGAACCGCAATTAAAAACCCGCGAACATTCAATTTCGATTTAAAAAACATACCCCTGCCCCGTTTTTGCCACTGTAAGACTGGCACGCACAGGTCAAACGACCCCAGCGAAATGCACCGCCGCTGTGAAAGGGGAAACCGATGGGTCCGACCATATCAGTGACAAACCGCGACGACCTTTATGCGGCCCTGTCCCAAGCCCGCGGCGGCGAGACGCTACTACTTGCCCCCGGGAAGTATGGCGCGTTGACGCTGAACGGAAAGACCGGGTTTCCAAACCACTTCGAACCGCCTTTGACCATCACCTCTGCCGCCCCTGAAGACCCCGCAATCTTTGACTGGATGGATATCCATGGCGGGCAAAATATTATGGTGGACAGGGTAACATTCGACTATAAATTTGAGGCCGGTCAACCGGATCATATTCGCCCGTTTGAAATCAATGACAGCCGCAACATCCAAATCACAAACTCTATTTTTTCGGGCGATCACGTGCTGGAAGGCATCGCATCAGATGATGGCTTTGGCCACGGTTACGGTCTTTCGGTGCGTGACAGCCAGCAAATTACCATTGAAGCGAATGATTTCCATCATTGGGGGCGCGGCGCGATTTTTAGCCAGTCACAGGGGGTCACTGTTCGTGCCAATGACATCTACCATGTCCGCAGTGACGGGCTGAATTTTGCCGAAGTGACCGATGTTTTGATCGAAGAAAATCATTTGCATGATTTCAAGGCCGCGTACGGATCGCAGGACCACCGGGACATGATCCAGTTCTGGACCAGCGGTACTAACAGTCCCAGTGCTGAAATTACGATCCGACACAATCGGCTGGATATGGGCGAGGGATCTTTTACCCAGTCAATCTTTATGCGCAACGAGGCTGTGGATTCCCAAGGTGCAACTCGTGAAATGTACTACCTAAATGTTACCATAGAAGAAAACAGCATTTATAATGGGCACTTGCATGGCATCACTGTTGGGGAAACAGATGGTCTGGCCATCAAGCATAACAGTTTGATCGCAGTCACAGACCCATATAACGAGGGGCAGGATAAAACCGCACTGTGGGTGCCCGCGATCGCTGTCGCGTCCGCTTCGGAAAACGTTGTGATTGACGGCAATGTAACAAACCAGATCAACGGGTATGAAGGACAGGCAAGTTGGCAATTGCAAGATAACGCACTGATACAGAATACGGACCCGTCGTTGGATGGATTTTATCAGGACGTGTTTGTCAGTTCATCCATGAACAACGGCCCGGATGGGCATCAGTTTACGGCCCTTACCGGTCAACTGATGAATGCGGGCACGACAAAGATGCATCGGGAATTATCCCTGGAAAAGACCGGTCCGCTCTTTCAAATGGAGCAGGAAGGGAACACAAATATACGCAGCTTCGATGCGACCCTGACCGCACAGTTACAGCGCAGCGCGGGGGCCGATGATGCGATTTACACATGGCAGTTTTCCGATGGCACGACGGCACAAGGTCTGAGGGTCGACCACGCTTTTTCCCATGCTGGACTGCATGATGTCACCTTAGGCGTCACGCTTCCCAATGGTCTGACCTATGTTGCGCAAAGCACAGTTGATATACGCGGGGGCATGCTGCTGTCGTTTGACAACGACCATGACGCCGAGTTTTTTGCGCATGGTTTCGGGCAGTCCCACCGTTTGAATTTGATGGATTCTCGTCAGGATGACGGCTTGATACTGACAGGGCAAAACCCGGTCGCGACCGTTGACCGCGCAGCACTAGAGGGGTTACGCGGCAGTGATGCGATGGCGTTGAATTTCAGCGTCCAAGGCACAGGCGCGGGCGATCTGTTTCGCGCGCATATGGCGTTTCAGGCCGACGTGACCATTGGCGGGGCCATACGGTTTCAGCTTTATGATCAGGCGGGGAATAGCGCGACTGTCACCTCGCGTGGGGTATGGGTCAATGACGGCCTGCCCCACGACGTATCAATTCGGCTTTCTGACGGCATGCTGGACCTGAATATCGACGGTGTTCAGACTGCGATTTCAAGATTTCCGGGCACATTGCCTGTGTCCGAAGGGTGGGATATGACCTTTGGCAATCCATGGGGGCAGAAGGACAATTTTGACGGCACAATCTTGGCGTTTGACATGGCCGCCGGGCCGGAATTGCCGCCGCTTGACCTGCTTGAGGTTGATCTTCTTTCGGTTCAGACAGGCGATTTGGATGCTGCATTCGCAACGATCGACACGCTTGACTGGGGCAAAGACATTGCGTTCAGCTATGGGGATGATGGCGTTTCGGATCAACTTTCCGATGCTGACGCGATTGCATTGAACGCTGATGCCCTTGGATTATGACGGTCGGATCATCACCGCTAAAGCGTGAAAACACGAGGGGGCGCGGTTTGACGCGTTCCCATGGATTCGCAGTGCGTTGGGCTTCAGCCTCTTGATCGGCATCTACGGTGACAAACCACATGCCAGCACCGAAAAAGAAAAAGACCAAAGCATAAACGGCACCCCAGATATGCACCGTCGTCAGCGTAAAAGTCAGCCCCAAAAAGCAGAACATCCACGCCCGGCGCAGGTGCCACAAACCTGCATCCCCATCAAACGACCGCCGCCCGATCCGCCAAAGCGCCAGTACATAGCCAGCAGCCAAGAATGCAAACCCTGCAATGCCATAGCGCATGGTGATCAGCAGCCAGAAATTATCTACGCTTGGCGTATGCATCCAGACCGGGCGCACCCAATCGCGAAGCCCAAGCCCGAAGATCGGGTTGGCCCAGACATTCACCATACCCCATTCAAAAATCGTCGACCGCCAATAGGCACTATGCGCGGAAAACGTCGCATAGCTCATGAACACTTGCAGCGGCGCACGGTTCGAGATCAGATCGACGATGCCGTAGCTGACAGCAAACAGCCCCAAAAGGATCAACCACCGATTTGAGTTTGCCCGAAAGAGCGCCGCCCAGCTGATCATACCCAGTTGCAGTGCGATCGCCAGAATTGCGCCGCTCGATAGGGCCAGTAACCCGCTGAGGCAGATCAACGCGGTGATGATAATTCTCGGGCGCAGACCGTAATTGTCTTTTAGCCCGACAAAGCAAAGGGCGGTGGCCAGCGAACAAAAAAGGCCCCAATGTATCGGGTGTTCAAATGACATCTGCACGCGCTCCAGCCCCAGTCGCCGTTCAATCGCCAGATCAACCGGCGTAGAGATTCCGGGCAACCGATCAAACAACCCAAGGAGCACTGACTTGCCTGTCCATGCCTCAACCACGGCGAGGGGGAAACATATGATCACGATGGCGGTAAGCGACTGGATCAAGGCGACAAAACTGACCTTGTCGCGGATATAGGCACGGCCCAGAATATAGCCACCAAGAAATTCCACCCCGGTGGAGCCTGCATTCTGGACCACCTGCGCCGGATTATTGACGGCCAGAGCAACGACAATCCAGCAAAAATGCAGTAGAAAGAAAACATCTGTCGCCAGCAGCCTGCCATATTTTCCACGGATCAGGTTAACGCCAAGCGGCACGATCATTGCGATCAGCAACAGGCGCGTTGCTGTCAGATAAAGCGGTCCAAGGTGGAACCCTACCGGCAAAATGACGGCCGCAAGATAAATCAGCACAGGCCATGGCAATAGGAACGTTGGCTTGGCCGGCAACTGCCCCTGCCTGCTTATCGTGGTAAATACGTTTGGTTCGGCAAGGCTCAAGATATCCGGCCCTTGGAGTATCGAAACAGCTCAGGTTTCGCAGGTTACTATTGCCGCTTCACTTGACGGCCACAGCCTTAATATTTCGTGAAAATTAACCATGCTCACGGTGAAACAGCCCTGAACGCAACGTGCGCAGGCCGGTGCTATACGCTGACCCTCAAGAGATTTGGAACGAAAAGGGTTGGGCCATGCAAATGATGATCGGTGTAGGGATTGAACTGGGGCAGATTGCGAAAGGAGTGCAAAATACGCCACCTGTCGTGCCCACGTCGCCGGTTTCATATGTTGCAAGTGACGGCTGGCAGGCAACTCACCCAGACCCAAGCGCGTTTGATCCCACGACTTCCGACCCGGTTATCGTCAACCGCCAAGGCTTTGACGCAAACGGCACCCCTACCCTCGTGACGGACACGCTGGCGCTGACGACGCGCATCCGCCTGCCCTACCCTGACCAGGAGACCCTGACCGCCAATCAGATCGCATTGTCAGACTTTGTCTATACGGGCGACACGATCGAGGCGACGACGAACGCCAGCACGGTGCCGTACCCCAAGCCCATCGCCATGTGGCTGAACCATGACCGCGAACGCGCAACAACCGCCACCCACACCCTGCGTCTGGCGGTTGCCCATGCCCATGCGCGCAGTGGTCGGCCTGTTGCTGCGGTCAAATTTATCCTGAGCGATGGCACCACAGAGGTGACCCAGACCGTGTCAGCCATGAGCAGCATCAGCTATGCAGCCTCTGGTCTGACGGTACCGCATTTCTCCGCCGATATGGACCTTTCGACGCTGCAACAGGGGTCGCTGCTGACAGTTGACGCTGTGATCTATCCTTGGGTTGGCGAAGCCTTTACCATCTCGGTCGATGCGGACAGTTATCCGTCGCCCAACCTGACGACGCTGCGTCTGCTGAATGACCGCACCGGCGACTACGGCACGGGCTATGCCTATGTCGATGGCACAACAGGCGTTGATGCGACTGGCGCAGTTTCAGCTGATGCGCCAACCGCTGCGGCGACGCCTTTTGCGACAATCGCATCCGCCGTCACCGCGATCAGAGCATTCAATGCCGCCACCTTTGGCCGCGGCAATGACGCAGGTGGCGGCATCGTCCGGCTGGCCGAAGGGGTGTATGGCCACAGTGCGTTTAAGACACAAGGCAGCGCCGTCGATATCCCCTTGGTAATCGAAGCCGCAGACCCGTTGCAACGGTCCACAACCGTGCTGACCGATGCCGGCAGCAGCAAGTTCAACGGCATTCCGCCATGGCTTGAACTGCGCAACATCACCCTGCGCAAAACCGGTTCCAGCGTTGTTTTTTTGGACAACGGGGCCAATTCGGCGGACGGCCTATTGGTCACTAAAGGCTGCGTTTGGGACGCAAATGCCACGAATTACTATGGCGCTTGGGTGTACCGCGTGGGCCGGATGGTCCAGATCGACTGCGGGATAGGGGCTGGGGGCGATCCACGACAGGGCAACTTTTTTTCGACCGAAGCCATCATGGTTACCGCCATCGGCTGCGAACGCTGCGCAGGAACAATCACCTATCAAGCGGCGGGCTGTTCGGACCTGCCAGAATTCAACCTGCGTGATCCTTTGGGCAGTCGCCCCGCGATGGAGGGGGTTTTTCTGGGGTGGAACGTCTTTTCAAACGGGGCCACCACGAACCCGATCGTCAGCGTCAGCGCGCCGATTGGCCCGCGCGGCATCGCCTTTGTCGGCAATATCATCGAAAGCTGGGGCAACACAACGAACGCCGCAATCAGGCTGAATGCGGACAGCGATACCAACCCCGCGCAGAATGTCGTGGTGCAACACAATACAGTCACCGGAGAGCGCGCGAACATGCTGTATCTGGATGGCATGTTGAATGTCACCAAAACCGCGCACGCGCGCTTTAACCTTTTTCACCGCTTCAATGTCAAAAGCGATGTCTTTGCCAGCCAGCCCGCGAATTCCGGCAACTGGCCTATCCGTTTCAAAGTGGGGTGGTCACACAACGCCACTTTGGCAGGGGCGAATAACAGCAGTGATTTTAATGCACTGTCTTGGCTGGGGGAAATCCCCGCAGACGGGGAAATCACCGGCTTTGATCCACTTTGGCAAGATGATCGGTCCCACAGTGGCACTGATACTGGCGGCGGTAGTTACACCCCGATGCCGGGGTCGCCCTTGCCCAAGGTCCCTTTGGGCCAAGCCGCCTATGCAACAGACCTGTTGGGCAACCCGATTATCGCGGGCCAATCCTTTATCGGGGCGGTCACCACTGTCGGCTGATCCGGTGCCGCCTTCCCCACCCCGCCCGCGCCAGATCAAGCGCGGGCCGTTCGATCCAGTGCCAAGACGCAACAGCGCAGATCAGCGTCATCGGCAGGGCCAACGCAATATTGAGCGCAGGCCCCATCGGCCCCCACAGCCAAATCGCCAGACCCTGAAGCGGGAAAGCGTAAATGTAGATGCCGTAAGAATAATCCCCAAGCCGATTGAAACGCCGCACCGCGCCGCGCGGGGCATGCCCCAGCCAGAATGCGCCATAGCTAAGCGCCAAGACCAGCATTGGATAGGCAAGCGCTGTCTCATGCGCCACGATTGCCCCGACAATCAGGCCAGCGCAGATCGGCCCAGACAAGACAACCCTGTCACGCCATATCCAAAAGGCAACGCCTATCACAAACGGAAGCGATAGTTTGCGCAGATGGGCGACACTCGGGTGCAGATCGAATCCTGCCAGCGACGGCGCAGACCAGACCAGCGCATAAATCACAAGGGCACCCAGCATCGCACGGCGACGTGCCAAAAGGCCCGTGACGCCAAAGGCAAAGACCATGCCGTAGCAAAGAACTTCGTAGATCAACGTCCAAATGGAGCCTTCGACCCTTGGATAGGGCAATGCGCCGAACACACCGGGCAGACTGTATTGCAAGTTGATCAAGCTAAGATTGCGCAACGTGAACATCGCCGTATCCGGATGACGCAAATAGGCCCCAAGGCTTAGATCGCTCACGACCGGCCCCATCACGAATGCGACGAAAACCAGCGAAACCGCGAGGCCCGGAAACAGCCTTGCTGCGCGCGCCACAATGAATCGGGTGCCGGATTTTGACCGCTGAAAACTGCCCGCGATAAAAAAACCTGACAAGGTGAAAAACACATAGACGGCAAGACTGCCCAAGGAATGACCGATGGCATCGTGGAAAGGCTCGGTGGTCCCGGGCCCCCCCGTAATTGGCCAGGCATGCGACACCAACACCGCAACGGCCGCCAAAAACCGGATAAGGTTGAAATTATTATCCTGACCCTGTGCGACATCACCCAGACGGATATGTGTCTTTAGCATTTTAGGTATGCTCATCCTTCCTCCAGATGCCCTACGGCAGTCCTTTTGCGCAGATAGATTTGCAAATCCGGCATCGCAAAACCCACCGCAACCAACAGTGCGAGCAACCCAAGGCCGACTTGCCAGTCCACCCCCTGCCCTGCCATCCAACAGGCGACCGCCATCAGAACCCCCGCCGCGCAAAACGGTGCCAGCAAGGGGCGCAGCGCCAGACCTTGACGGGTCAGCGTAAGCATTAACCCGGTGGCAAACCCCGCCGCTTCGCCCAGCATCCCGATCCAGATCACCGTCATCACATCACCGCCGCGCGCGACCACCAGCCATGCAACCGGCAGCAAGGACACCCGCACGATATTTGCCAGCATCTCGTTCTTGGTCTGTGCCGCAGCAAGGGCGACGACGGCGCACCCCCCTTCAAACACCCGAAACGCCTGAAGCACGGCAAGCCATGTCAGCAAGGGGATCGCAGCGGCATATTTATCGCCCAACACCGATTGCAAGAACGGTCCGCCCATCAGCGCCACGCCGACAACCATCACACAGCCCAATAAAATATGGACTTGCAAGGTCGCCATGGCGAGCGGCGCATAGCCTGCCCTGCCCCTTGCGGCAGAAAGTTGGGGGAGAAAAAAGCTCATCGTGGTGCGCGAAATCACCAAAGCGGGCGTCAGGGTCAGTGACAGCGCCATGGAAAACAGCGCCAACACCTCAAGGCCCAAAGCCCGCCCGATGATGGCACGTTCACCGTTGAACACCAGAAACATCAGCGCGCCACTGATCATGATCGGCCAGCCAAACTGCAGGCTGCGCAAGATCAACGGCCCGTCAAAGCGCAGCAGATACCGCCGCTGTGCAAACAGATGCGAAACCAGAACGCCCAGCCCCATCTGTACCAGAATAGAAAACAGTAAAACCCGATAGTCGCCGAACAGATGGTACAGCGGCACCACCGATATCAACGACCCGACAGGCGGCAGCAGTGCGACCATGACGCTGGGCAGATAATGCATCCGGCGGCTGAGGCGGTGCAGGTCGAAATGCACGAAACCGGACACAAATGGCACCAGTGCGATCAGCTGGAATGCCCACAGCGCTTGGGGAATATCAAAAAACCACGCCATCGGCCCCGCCAGCGCAAACAACAGCAGCGCATTAATCGCACCGCGCACCACCGAAAACCCCTGAAGCGCGCCCTGAAAAGTCGGTTCATTGCCGTCTTTGGCCTGCATCATCTGCTGTTGAAAGCCGAGCGCTGACATCATTTCAATCATCGCCAAGGCCAGCAAAAACGTCGAGGCAATGCCGAAATCCTCAAGACTGATCAGCCGCGATACCAGTAAAGTGCGCAGCATCATCAGCGCAGCACTTGCCAGATTGCCCGACAGGATCAATCCGATAGATCGGATCATCGCACCACCCTACCCCTGCTTGACCGAGCGGATGTAGAACTGGATTGTCAGGAAGTCGCGAAACAGACCCAAAGTCAGCCTGTTGAAAAGCGTTTTCTTGGGCCCTTCAAAGAAGTTATGGAACGCATTTACCCTTAACTTTCTGCGAGACATCAATGCCTTGGCTGTATCCCCCACGAACCAGCGCAAATGGGTCCGGTCAAGAATGCCCCGCTCCACCAGATCAAAACGCCCCTGAAACAACAGCGGCCCCAGCAGACGGTAATTGCGCACATTGGGGATGCTGGCGACGATCACGCCACCGGGCACTAACATATCTGACAGTCGGTCCACCACAGTCCACGGATCGCTTAGGTGCTCAAGCACATCAAGGCACAAGATGACATCAAAGGGTCCGCAATCATGCGCGACCTGTTCCAGCAGCGCAGGGTCCTCCAGATCGCCGCCAAAGGCGTGGTCGATCTGGGGCAGGCATGCGGTACCAACCAAATCCACAACCGTTGCCTGCGCCGCTTTGCCAGTGCTTTTCAGATAGGCCGCGCTTGCCCCGATACCACCACCGACATCGAGAACGTTATTTTGCCCCTCGGGCACAAGTTTCAGCACCTCTTTGCGGATCAGCGCGTGATAGTCCTCGCGCACCGGTTGGGTCGCGGTTTCAGGGATTTCCAGTGCAGGGGTATCATTGCGCATCCGACAGGTTCCAACGTTGTAAAAGGTAATCCGGGTCCATCCCCGCCAGCAACTGCGCCATCCGCATTGCCCGATAAAGCCGGATCCGGCCCAGCACGCCAAAAGCAAGCGCGCGATTACGCAGACCTTTGATCCGCTCCGAACTTGCGATCCGGGGCACTTCGGCCAAGGGAGACAAGATCAATGCCGCTGCCTTTAGCCCCCATTTTAGGTTTCCCCATGTACCGCCGCATTGGCCCCGATCATGGGCCAATTGCCGATCCCATTTGGCCCGAAGTGCTGCAAAAGACGCTCGTGCAGGGTGAAACACAATTAAATCAGGCACATAGCTGATAACATAGCCCATACCGGTTGCCCGCTGGCCCCATTCGCGATCTTCGGCGACCTCAAGCCCTCGAAAAACGCCAACCTTTTCAAAGACCGAACTGCGCATCACCAGATTTCCGGTTCCGGTAAACCCCTCACGGGCGATGTAGCGGTCCATGCGGTAGGCGAAAACGCTCTCGTATGCCTCAAGCGCAGTCAGCCGGTTTGGGTCATCATATGCAATCCGGACGTTACCGCCGATAATCTGGACAGTTTTATCCCGCATCTGCCGCTCTGCGACCCAAAGCCAATCGGGATCGGCAATGCAATCGGCGTCTATAAACGCCAGCACATCGCCCCGCGCCTGTGCAATACCAAGGTTGCGCGCCAGACCCGGACCGGCAAGGGGTTGGTGCAACAAAATAACTGGCTCAAACTCGGCGCAGACGGTTTCTGGCAGCCTGACAGACCCGTTGTCAACGACAATCACCTCGTCCGGGGGCCTGCGCCCGGCCCGCAGCGACGCCAGACAGCGCCGCAACTGGTCAGGTTGGTTCAGATGTGGGATCACCACGGAAATGCGCATCGGCGCTAAGGGCTGAATGTTCATAAAGCCTTAAAATGCCAATTAGGTAAATTTTTCGCTAATTTACCCGGACCAACATGTGCGCCCCTGCGCAATTATTCACGAAACCCCCGACGCAGATGCGTGGTAATTGGCTCGGTCAGATAGCTGAGGACCGTGCGGTCCCGTGTCTCAAGGAAAGCCTCCAGCGGCATACCCGGCAAGAGATGCGCTGTTTCAGGAAGACGGGCCAACTCGTCTTGCGGCAGCTCAAGCGAGACGCGGTAAAATGACTGGCCCGACCGCATATCCTCGATCACTTCGGGGGAAATCGCGCGTACCCGACCGACAAGCTGCGGTGTGGTCTGCTGGTCGAACGCGCTGAACACCACTTGCGCACGCTGGTTTTGGCGCACCCGGTCGATTGACTGCGGTGCGACGCGTACTTCGAATTCATAGCCAGAATTTTGCGGCACGATATTCAGCAACGTGCCGCCCGGTGCAATGACCCCGCCAAGGGTCGTCACCTGCAGCTCGTGGATAACCCCGTCAGCTGGCGCGCGAATATCGGTACGGTCAAGCTGCGCTTGCCGCGTCACAATGGACAGGGCCAACTCCTCGATTTCCGTTGCGACATCGCGCAAGTCGGTCACCACTTGCTCCTGAAAACGCCGCTCGTCCTGAAGCGCTTCGCGCGTGATTTCGCGGATCCGGTTCGCAAGTGCTGCCAAGTCAGCTCGCCGCCCGGCAAGATCGCCGCTTAGCGCTGCATGGGCGCGTTGCGTGTCGGACAATTGTTGCCTCCGGACCAGCCCCTTGTTCTCCAACTTCTGAAGGCTTCGAAGATCAAGCGCGAGATAAGACAATTGTTGCTCTATTGCGGTAATTTGAGCCGCAACGCCACGCTGTTGCGCCTTGATGTCTTCCACACTACCAACAGCCTGCGCACGCCCCCCCAGCCGCATTTCCGCACGGGCTGCAAAGATAGCACGCTGCCCTGCTTCGGCCTTGGTCATATCAAGTTCCAATGCGCGAACAGTCGGGGATATATCTGAATAATCAAATACCAGCGCCGTGGCCCCTGCCCTTTCAGCCTCAAGACGGGCGCGCAAGCCAAGCGCAGCCGCAAGGCGCGTCCGCGCCATATCAAGGTTAATCTGCAAAAGCGTCGGATCCAACCGGGCCAAAATTTGCCCCGCCTGCACAGCATCGCCGTTTGCCACCGCAAGATGGGCAAGAATACCGCCGTCCAAACTTTGGACCGTTTTCGGCTTCCCGCGCACGTCAATCTGGCCTTGGGCAGCAACGGCACCACTGATCTTTGTTGTCGCAGCCCACCCGCCAAGCGCAACGAACAGGATCAAAACACCCAGACCACCGGCCAGAAATAACCGCCCAAGACCGGTCCGGACGCGCAGGATAACATTGGCAGGCATACTCGTTTCCTTTACTCAACCAAGGCCCATAAACAGATTGGGCCCATCCCCTGAAACAACGCCAGAGGGATGTGGCAGCTTAAAGGCGACAAGGAGTCAAATACTTGCAGCGCGCCTAGAGTGCCGCGGCCGGTAAATAGGATTTTCGTAGGTAATTGACGGTGCCCCATCTGTCGAGAATACAATCGAGACCCATGAAAAATATATTACTATCAATTATTTAGACG
>NZ_JBFEKM010000001.1:0-63101 GCF_041552635.1 Sulfitobacter sp. | reverse complement strand
GGATATCACTGTACGCTGATCCAGACTGTCGCCGGTGATATCGCCGCCAACAGCACAGCTATACTGGACGACTGGCAATCTTTCTATGCGGATCGCCTGATGAACCCCGGTCCGGACCGCACATATCATTCCCAAGACGAAGTTCTCAAGGAGCTGTTCAAGGCAGTGTCAGCGGGGCTGGAATTTACATCAGACGTGCGCATGGGCCGCCCACTGGGGACGTTTGACCGCCCGCGTGCATCGCGCGCGGAAAGTTGGCGTTCGGGCCGGTCGGCGCGGCATGTACGGCTTAGCCTGCTGTCGCTCAGGGATCTTGCGCTGCGTCTGGCCACGGGCAACGCCGACCTGTCTGCCAAGCTGGAAGGTGATTTCGAAAAAGCCCTTGGCCAACTGGCGACGTTGAACGACCCGGTTTTCGCAGGCGTTGATGACCCGCAAAGCCGCCTCAAGATCGAAGTCGTACAGCAGTCTATTGATGCCATCCGCGCCACCGTCCGAAACGATCTGGGGCCGACGTTGGGTGTTGCGGCGGGCTTTAATGCTTTGGATGGGGATTGACGTGGACAAAATGAACACGGGACGTCGCCGTTTTCTAGGTGGCTTGTTGGCCGCAGGATTGGCACCCGCACCCAGTTGGGCAGATGCAGGGTCACCAGCCTATCTGGCGGCTGCGGGAAAACCGGACGGGTCATACGCGCTGTGCGGAATCAGCGCCGCGCTGGACATCGTTTTTGAAATTCCGTTGCCGGTGCGGGGCCATGCCGCCGCAGGCCACCCCACGCGCCCCGAGGCGGTAGCGTTCGCCCGTCGCCCCGGCACAGTTGCGATGGTGATCGACTGTGTAAAGGGGGCCCCCAAGGCGACGCTTCGCGCGCCCGAGGGCAGGCATTTCTACGGTCACGGGGCGTTTTCCGCAGACGGTGCCTGGCTGTTCACAACCGAAAACGATTTTAACGCGGGTCGTGGTGTCATCGGGGTATGGGACGTTGCAGCAGGTTACCGGCGCGTCAATGAATTCGACAGCGGGGGCGTCGGCCCGCATGATATCAAGCGGATGCCCGCTTCTGATGTATTGGTGATCGCCAATGGGGGCATCGACACGCATCCCGAATCTGGGCGCACCAAGCTGAACATCCCGACAATGCAGCCCAATCTGTCCTATATTGAGGATGGTCGCGTGACGGAAGCGGTCAGTCTGCCCGCTGACTTGCACAAGAATTCAATCCGGCATCTGGATGTCACATCGTCGGGCGATGTGGCGTTCGGGATGCAATGGCAAGGCGGCGCGTCGGCCACGTCGCTGGTTGGCCTGCATAAAAGAGGGCAAGCGATGGTCTTGCTTGATACGCCCGACGATGACCTGCGCAAGCTGGACGGTTATATCGGCAGCATTGCGTTTTCAAAGGACGGAAGGTCCATTGCCGCGACATCGCCGCGGGGCGGGGTGCTGCATCTTTATGACGCGCGAAATACTTGCCTGAAGGATAGCGTCGATCTGGAGGACGTCTGCGGGGTCGTACCGCATTCGGACGGGTTTACGGTAACGTCCGGAACCGGATTGCTATGTGGGCTGCGCGGGCAAAACCTGAAGTCGCGGTCGCGTGCCAAGCACGCGTGGGACAATCATCTGGTTCTACTTTGAGACGGGTTTGCCAGACACGGGTTTGCCAGATGCGGGCGCGGTCGGGGCAGGTACCTTGGCCGCTTTTCCCCGCCAGACAATGAACAATCCGGACAGCACGATCAGGCCCGATCCGGTAAGCATCGAGATGTTCAGTTCTTCTCCGAACAGGAGCACGCCCAAGGCGATGCCAAACAAAAGTCGTGTATATCTGAACGGCGTGACTGCCGACACGTCGCCGGTGCGCATGGCCTTCATCAGGCATGAATAGGCCGCGACGCCTGCCAGCACCGCCAGCAGCAGAAACAGAGAAATCTCAAGGCTCGGGCGCACATAGGTTTGTGCTTGCCACAGGGAATAGAACACCCCTGCGATAATGACCGCGAAAAAGCCGTAAAGCCCCAGAAGCCACGTGCTGAGCGATGCAGGGGCGGCACGGCTTGCCAGATCGCGGCCTGCAAATCCGATCATACCGATCACGGCCAGAACTGAAAGTACGGAAAAACTGTCTGTGCCCGGTCGGATGATGACGACGACCCCGATCATGCCAATGATAATCGCGGTCCATCTGCGCCAGCCCACTTTTTCGCCAAACACCAGCGCCGCACCTGCCACCACGACCAGCGGCGTTGCTTGCAAGATTACGGTCGCTGCGGACAGCGGGATCACTGCAATCGCAAGGACATAGAACAAGCGGCCGACGATCTCGAACATGATGCGAAAGCGCATCGGGCGTGATACGACGTCTTTGACGAACAAGGGTTCACCGTTCAGGCGCGCCAGACCCGCAAACACCAGCGCACCGCCAATGCCAAAGATCACCAGAATTTGGCCGACAGGCAGCACGTCAGCCGCCGCCTTGATAAACGCGTCTTCAACGGCAAAAACCGCCATGGCCGCGACCATCCAGAGGCTGCCGATCAGGTTGGCTTTGTGGTCGTTCAGCAGTCGGGTTGTCACGGGTTGTCCAATACTTGGCGCATTATTTGATTATTCATATAGCAACTGACCTAGAACCTATTTCGACCAGTGCCCAACGCTAAAACGCGTATTGCTGCAAATATCGATCCGAGCCCAAGGGGCAGGGCCACCCAAGTGGGCACAGTTGCCACGGCGATGCAGAACCGGAATAGTAAACGCACGGCGTCTGGGGAATCTCAAACCGGACCGGTGAGGGGTACAAAGGATGCGTTGGGTTTCATCATGACACAAAATGACACGCAAAGTTCCGTTTTCAAGGTAACGGGCGATCACATGAACCGGCTGCTAAAATCCGGTGACAGGCACAAATACGACTATGGCCACGCGATCGTCGTTTCCGGGCCGCCGGGCCAAAGCGGCGCGGCAAGGCTGGCTGCACGCGGGGCGCTTCGGATCGGGGCGGGGGTCGTCAGTGTTTTCTGCTCAGAAGCTTGCAAAGGTGAAAATGCCGCGCGTCTGGATGCGATCATGGTGAAAACCTACCGCGAGGCCCAAGGGTTTATTGACCAGCTATCGACGCTTAAACCATCGGCAGTCTGCATTGGTCCAAACCTTGGGTTAGATCCGGAAAATAGGCAAAGACTGATTGATATCGTGTCCTTGGGCGTGCCGCTTTGCCTTGACGCAGATGCCATAACCCTTGTTGCGCAAGACCCCCAGCCGATCAGCGCTGCGATGCATCCGCAGGTGGTCATGACCCCTCACGAGGGGGAACTGCGGCGGCTGATCCCAAAGGCCTTTTCCCAAACCACCTGCCGCATCACTTTGGCGCAAACCGCCGCGCAGACGCTGAATTGTACAGTGCTGTTCAAAGGGTCCGACACGATAATCGCGCGGCCAAACGGGGATTGTACTGTTGTATCGTCAAAGCCGTTTGCACATGCCGCATGGCTTGCGACTGCCGGGTCTGGCGACGTGTTGTCAGGAATGATTACCGGCCTTTTGGCTAAAGGCTTCGATGCATTTGATGCTGCAGCTTTGGGGGCGCACCTTCACCTGCATTGCGCGGAAACCATCGGCCCGGGCCTGATCGCCGAGGATATACCCGAGGCGCTTCCAGCTGTTCTGACGCGCTGTCTTGAGATGAAAAACAATCTGGTTTGACCCGGCTATCCCCCCCCCGCTGGTCAAGATGTGCCAGCGGGGATAAAGCAATCTTGCTGCAGGACCGTGTTCAGGCAGACTGCATTAGCTGTACCTTGCCAGTCCACGCGTCGCTTTCTAGCGCATCGGCTAAGGCTGTCGCGACATCGCCGCGCGCTGCTTTGGCTGTGACATCGACATCATCCCCGAACAGCATTTTTCCGGTTCCGTCATCATCGGTCAGGGCGACCGGACGCAAAATCGCATAGTCCAGACCTGACTTTTTCAGATGTTCGTCGGCATCATGTTTTGCCTTAAGATAATGCGCCAGTTCGCTGTCGGGGTCCGGATCGCCCGCGCCGACGCTGCTTAGCATCACAAAGCGGCCCACGCCTGCATCAACGGCAAGATCGACCAGCCGCATCGCACCGTCACGGTCGATTTTATCGGTCAGCTCTGCACCAGTGTCCCCGCCTGACCCTGCGGCGAAAATCACGGCATCGCAGCCGTCGCACACACCGTCTTGCAAATCCGCAAGGTCGCCAAGGCGCGTTTCGGCCTGAGAGGGCAACTTGCTGGTGTCAGAGCTTTCTCGCACCAATGCGATGGCGTGGTGACCGCGGGAAACGAGAGTTTTCATAAGGCGTGCACCGGTATTTCCGGTCGCCCCTGCTACAAGTACTTTCATAGAATATTCCTTTTTGTGAAGTGCCGCCCAAGCAATGGTCCGGCAATGGCCAAGGGGGCCTTTCCGGACCGTTGCTTGGCCGTGCCTTGCTGAATTTGTTTTAGGATCAGGGCAGATAGATCGCCTTGGCGTTGACGAATTCTTTCATGCCAAAGCCACCGTGTTCACGGCCAAACCCTGAATCTTTAACGCCGCCGAACGGCATGTTCGGGTCTGCTGTTCCAAAGGAATTGATACGGATCATGCCAGTATCAAAATGGTCGCGGGCCAGCTTTAGCGCCTTGTCTGCGTCCTTGGTAAAGATCCCGCCGCCCAAACCATAGCGGCTGTCATTTGCAATGCGCATCGCATCGGCATCATCCTTGGCTTTGATGATCGCAGCAACCGGCCCAAAGATTTCATCGTCATAGGCGGGTGATCCCGGCTGACAGTCTGCCAGAACTGTCGCGGGGTAGTATTGGCCCGTGCGATCATCAGGGTCGCCGCCGCACAGCAGGGTGGCCCCGTTGGCTTGGCTTTTCTCGACCTGCTCTTTGATTGTTGCAAATTGTTCCTTGCTGGAAAGCGGGCCGATCTGCGTGTCGTCTGACGAAGGGTCGCCCATCTTGACCGATTTCATCTGTGCGACAAAGGCATCGACGAACGCATCATAGACCGCATCAGTCACTACAAACCGTTTTGCCGATACGCAGGTCTGACCATTGTTATAAAGCCGCCCTTGCACGCAGGTTTTAACCGCCAGTTCGACATCTGCATCCTCGAGTACAAGATAAGCATCGTTCGACCCCAGTTCGAGAACTGTTTTCTTTAGATGCTTGGCGGCGGTCTGACCGATCTGGCGACCAGCACCATCGCTGCCGGTCATGGTGACGCCGCGCACAAGGTCATGGGCGATCACCTCATCCGAGGTATCGTGACTGACGATGATCACTTCGAACAGCCCGTCGGGCAACCCTGCCTTGGTGCAGACATCTTTCAACAGCAGCCCGCTGCCAGTGCAAATCTCGGCATGCTTAAGGACGACAGAATTGCCTGCCATCAGATTGGCGGCCAGCACGCGCACGGGTTGATAAACCGGGAAATTCCACGGCTGGATGCTGTAGATCACACCAATCGGGCAATAGGCGACAACGCCGCGCTTTTTGCCACCCGAATGTGTGCGTTCTTCGTCGGCAAGCATTTCGGGCCCGTGGTCGGCGGTGTATTCAAAGATTTGTGCGCATAGCTCTACCTCGGTCTTGCCATCACGCAGCAGCTTGCCTGTCTCTTGGGTCATCAGCTGCGCGAAACTGTCGACATTTTCCCGCAGTTCTTTGGCAATGGCGCGCAGATATGGCGCGCGGTCTTCATGGGTCTTGTCCTTCCACGCCAGAAACGCGGCATGGGCCTGTTCGATTTTTTCAAATGCGGTTTCTTGGTCCATGAGCGGATATTCCGCGATCGGCTTGTCGGTTGCGGGGTTAACTGTTGTAATCGATGTCATTAAAACTCTCCGAGCTTTGTGTGTTCAATGACACAACCCCTCCCGCCATCTTCTGTTCCAAAACCGTCCCGGGACGGGCCGCGCCGCAATGAAACAAGTGGCAAAAGTCGCACGCCCGACGCGGCTAAAGTGGCCTGCTGCCTGATCTACAGCAGGGAATGGGGCTATTTGATGCAAAAGCAGACTCGACAAAGCAAAATGGACTTGCTAGATGGCGGCTTGATTTATTGAATGTAGATTTATCCCAGAAGGATGATGAAAACCACATGCAGGTTAGTGTACGCGATAACAACGTTGATCAAGCCCTTCGGGCTTTGAAGAAAAAACTCCAGCGCGAAGGCGTGTTCCGTGAGATGAAGCTCAAGGAACAGTTCGAGAAGCCTTCCGAGAAAAAAGCGCGCGAGAAAGCTGAAGCGATCCGTCGTGCACGCAAGCTGGCCCGTAAGAAGCTTGAGCGCGAAGCATAATTCAAGTTTCGCTATAGATGAATTTTGATCCCCCGTGGCCAATCGGCGGCGGGGGATTTATTTTGCGTTCTGATCACATCTTTTCGCGACATCAGACAAGGCCGGTATGATGGCCTGTCGTCTATTGTCGCAGGGACGGTCTTTGTACCGTCGGTTTAAGTAGGGCACAGTTATGACCATCCAGCACCTTGTCACCCATTCCGGCGGCTTTCACGCAGACGAACTTTTGTCCTCGGTCATTCTCACGCGCCTTTTTCCGGATGCACAGCTTGTGCGCACCCGTGACAAAGACTGGGTCACCCCTGCCCAAGACCGGATTATTTATGACGTCGGTGGGCAATTCGACGCTGATTTGCAGATTTTCGACCACCACCAGCGGCCCAATCCACTGCGTGACAACGGCCAACCCCTAAGTGCATTCGGCCTGATCTGGGCGCAGTATGGCCGCGATTATCTGCGGGCGATGGACGTGCCAGAGCAGGACATCGAAGCAATCCACGCGTCCTTTGACCGTGGCTTTGTGGTGCCTGTTGATCTGATTGATAATGGTGCGGTCAACGCCTCCGAAGCGGGGCCGCTGTTTGCCGGGCTGACGCTGCCGGTGTTGCTTGAGACGCTCAAGCCGGTGTTTGACGATCACGAAGACGGTGCCGATGACCGCGCCTTTGCGGCGGCGTTGCCAATCGCACGCGCCTTTGTCGAAGCGCAGATCAACCGCAAAGCCGCCAAGTACCGCGCCGAGGCGATGGTCTTGGCCGCGATTACAGCCGCCGGTGAGGGTCGCATTCTTGAACTTCCTATGGGCATGCCCTTTCGCGCCGGAATCCAAAGCGCGGGTGCCGATCATCTGCTTTTCGTCGTCCACCCCCGTGGCGCGGATTGGGCATTGACCACGATTCGCACGGGCGATGACACTTTTGACACGCGCGCTGATCTGCCGGCACCTTGGGCCGGTCTGACCGACGCCGCACTTGAAACCGCGTCCGGCGTGACGGGGGCCAAGTTCTGCCACAACGGGCGTTTTATCGCCGTTGCCAGCAGCCGTGACAGTATCTTGAAAATGGCCGAACTTGCCGTGGCAGCTGCGGTGACGGAATAGTCTTGGTGCGACATATCCAAAACGTTATTTGTCAGGGGCAATCATGACCACAGTAACCTTTCCCAGCATCCACGTTGCCCACCGCCGCGCCGATCTGACGGTACATATCTTCGGGCTATTGTTGATCCTGATTGCGGGGTCGGCGCTGATTTTTCACGCGGCGTTCACCTTGGGGGCCGGGCTGATTGCCGCCGTTGTGGTCTATGTTCTTTGCGCGCTTGGGTCCAATCTGGCGTCTTTTGCGTATCACTTCACGGCTTGGCACGGGCATCGCACGCTGTTGCGGCGCATTGACCACGCCGCGATTTACCCCAGTATTTCCGGTACCTTCACCCCGTTTTTCGTTCAAGCCAACACACCTTGGACACTTGGATTGCTGGTTGTCAGTTGGCTGCTGACGGCGGTGGCGATCTGGCACAAGATTACAAACGAGAAGGTGAAGACCCGTTGGTCAACGGCGTCATATCTGGGGCTTGGGGCTGTTGGCATGGCGGCGTTGCCACATTTGACGGGCGTCGACATCAATGCGCTTTGGTGCGTTGTCGCGGGGGCCGCGTGCTATGTCATTGGCACTGTGTTTTATGCCCGTAAAACGATGCCGTTTCGCTATGCAACATGGCATTTGTGGGTCAACTTTGGTGGAATCCTGATGTTCGCGGGCATTTGGATCGCGTCGTTCTAGCGGCGATGTTCTATTCTTTCTGAAACCTGTGCGATCTGCCTTGCTCCGCTTGCGTGGCCCATTAAGCTGGGGCTGCAACGGGTTAAGGGTAGACAGGTGAACAGCCAGCTTAGACAACTGCCGCAGGTGGAAACCCTGTTGCACAGCCCCGCGATTGCCAAGGTGATCGACGCGAGCAGCCGCCAAGAAGTCGCCGATGTGTTGCGCGCCGCGCTGGGGCAACTGCGCGCGGATATTCTGGCGGGGCGGGGCGCTGGTCTGCCGGATTTCACAAGCGCGGCCTTTGCGCAGGGGCTGCTTGCTGAAATCCTGAATGCACGGGCACCAAATTTGCGCGCTGTGGTCAACGCCACGGGGATCATCATTCACACCAATCTGGGCCGTGCCCGCCTTGCCCCCGAAGCGCTTGCGGCGATACAGGATGTCGGTGCACATCCGTCTAACCTTGAGCTGAACCTGACAACCGGCAAGCGCGGATCGCGGTATGATCATGCCGAGGCGCTTATTTGCGAATTGACTGGTGCCGACGCCGCGTTGATCGTCAACAATTGCGCCGCTGCCGTCGTGCTTGGTCTGATGGGGACGGCAGTGGGGCGCAAGGTCATCGCCTCTCGGGGGGAGCTGATCGAAATCGGCGGCTCGTTCCGGCTGCCGGATGTCATCGCCCAAAGTGGTGCCGTGCTGAAAGAGGTTGGTGCAACCAATAAAACGCGCCTTGGCGACTATGCCGATGCCATCGACGATGACGTGGCCGTTTTGCTCAAAAGCCACACTAGCAATTTCCGGATTATCGGGTTTACCGCTGCCCCCGCGCGCGAAGATCTGGCCAAGCTCGCCAAAGACCGCGACCTGATCTTGATCGAGGATCTGGGAAGTGGCGTTCTGATCGACCTGTCGCCTTTCGGGCTGTCGGATGAACCGGTGGTCGCCGATATTCTGAAAGCAGGCGTCGATCTGGTGATGTTTTCGGGGGACAAGCTGCTTGGCGGTCCGCAGGCGGGGATTATCGCGGGCCGTGCCGATATCATCGCGCAACTGCGCGCGCATCCGTTGCTGCGCGCCTTGCGCATCGACAAGCTTTCGCTTGCCGCGCTTGAGGCGACATTGCGGTTGTACCGCGCGCCGAATGATCCGCTGACCCGCATACCCGTCTTACGCATGCTGTCGGAACCCGCGCCAGCCGTCCAAGCCCGCGCTGATCTGCTGGCTGGTCTGTTGCGCGGTCAAGGGGGGGCCGATGTGTCGGTCGTTCCGTCGGCTGCCTATGTCGGCGGCGGGGCCATGCCACAGCAGGATCTGGCGAGTTTCTCGGTTTCGGTCATGGTGCCTGATTTGTCTGCTGACGATCTGGCAACGGCATTGCGCGTCGCCAGTCCGCCGGTCATCGGACGGATACACCAAGGCCGGATACAGTTGGATATGCGCACGGTGTCTGATGATGAACTGCCCCTGATCGCGGCGGCATTCAATGCGATTACAGCCTGATGATGACCGCCTGCATGATCGTCATAGGTCATGTGGACCATGGCAAAACCGCACTTGTGCGCGCTTTGACGGGGATCGAAACAGATCGCCTGACCCAAGAAAAGCAACGCGGCTTGTCGATCACGCTTGGCTTTGCCCATTGCCGCCTGCCGTCGGGTACGCTTGATCTGATTGATGCGCCGGGTCACGAGGATTTCATCCGCGCCATGGTCAGCGGTGCCACAGGCGCAAGAGGCGCTATGCTGGTCGTCTCGGCCGTTGATGGGGTCGCGCCGCAGACGGTCGAACACCTGCGCATTGCCGCGCTTCTGGGGGTGCCCGTCGGCCTTGTTGCCGTGACCAAGGCTGATTTGGTGGCTCACAGCGCACTGCCAGAGCGGCTGAGAACGATTACAGCTGCCTTGGCGGAGCTGGGTGTGGCGGGGGTGCCTGTGATCGGCTGTTCGACTCTGAAAACGGGGGGGGTGGATGCCCTGACCGCAGGGCTGAACACCGCGATGCTAGCCTTGCCAAGGGGCGCATCGCCCACAGCCGCCTTTTTGCCCATCGACCGGGTGTTCAGCCTGTCAGGCATGGGAACTGTCGTTACGGGCACGCTTTTGGGCGGGGATTTGACCTTGGCCGATGCCATGGCGTTGCAGCCGGGTGCCAGACCCGTTGCACTGCGTGGGGTGCAGGCGCGGGGGCAGGCACTCGATGTCGTGGCCCCCGGCGAACGGGTTGCAGTCAACCTGCGCGGCATTGCGGTCAAAGACGTTGCACGCGGTGATGTTCTTTGTTCTGCGGGGGTGTTCGGCGCGTCCGATTGTCTGGATGTCCGTCTGTCGCTGCTGGCCGACGCCACGCGGCCCCTGAAACATATGCAGGACATTCGCGTACTTTTCGGCACCTCGCAGGCGGTCGCGACTATGCGGTTGATGGGCGGTGGGCAGATTGCGCCCGGCTGTGCGGGTCTTGCACAACTGCGGTTCAAGCATCCTGTGACAGCCTTTGCCGGTCAGACCGCAATTTTGCGAAGCTTGTCGCCAGCGATTACCTTGGGCGGGGCCTGCATTCTGGACCCGCAGGCATTGCCCGTGAAATCAAGCGATGCCGCCCATCTGGCAGTGATGCAGGCGGCGTGGGCGCAAGATATGGTGCATATCGCCAACGCTTTGTGCGCCAAGGGGCGTGGGGTGGCGCAGATAGAGGATGTCGCGCGCATCAGCAGGCAAAGTTCAGGACACGTGCAGTTAGCCCTGCCTGAGGGGTTCAAACAAATAGACGGCGGCTGGATTATTCCGCAAAGCGCGCTTGAAGCAGTCGGTGCTGACATCCGCGCGCGGCTGGGGGGATTTCACGCGCTACACCCGATCAGGCAATGGGCACCGCAGGCCATTTTGCACGACCGTGCGGTGGCTGACGTGGTTTCGGATCACGTCGAAACGCGATTGATTGCGGACGGTGTGATGCGCCGCCAGAACGATAACGTCGCGCTTGCCAGTCATGATGCTTGGGCATGTCCGACCGAGGCACAACGCGTGCAACTAGACCGGATCGAGGGGCAGATCATGCAAGGTGGCGTGACCCCGCCCGATGTTCCGACGCTGTTTGACGCGCCAGATGATGCAGATCTTTTGGACCTGCTGATCGACAAAGGCCGGATCATTCCGATGGTCAATATCGGCCTGAACCAACGTCTGGTGTTCCACGCCGAAGCCGTCGCCCAAGCCGCGCGGGCGCTGGCAGCGGCCTTTCCGCCACCAACCGTTTTCACGACCAGTCAGGCCCGCGTGGCACTTGCAACTACCCGCAAGTTTATCGTGCCGCTGCTTGAACACTTCGACGCCCAAGGCATCACCTTGCGCAATGGCGACATCCGCCAAATCGCCCCGCCTGCGCAATAGGCTTTTACCCCGGCCAGCCCCACGCTAGGTTGCGCCTGTTCGGAGGTGACTGGAGTCTGGTGGCTTCCCTGGTCTTCAAAACCATGGACGCGCCGAAAAGGCGTGTGGTGGGTTCGATTCCCATCCACCTCCGCCAAGCGGCTGGACATTGCACGCCATTCACCTTCAATATGCAAATGCATGCTTGGGAGGGTGGCAGATGATCGACAAGGCGCGTGGTTTCACACTGGATGGTCTGGACGGGACAGCGCACGCCTATGATGGCACGGGCCCTGCATTGGTGTGTTTCGTGAAAGAAGATTGCGAGACCTGCAACATCGCGGGCCCAGTGATCGAAGGGATTTTCAAAGCCTATTGCGGTGGCATCGATATGGTTGTGCTGGGCCAGTCCGGTGACAAGAATGCAGTATTCGCACAACGACACGGGCTGACCATGCCGGTGCTGGCAGATGCGGGATGCAAAACGTCCTTTGACTGGGACATCGAAATTGTGCCCGCGGTGTTCTGGGTTGATGCCGACGGCAAGGTCGTCACCAGCTTCGAGGGGTTCGTGCGTGACGACTGGCAGGCGTTGTCAGATCAGATCGCGACAGAGACCGGACAGCCCAATGCACAGATCGACTGGGACAGCCTGCCTGCCTGGCGGCCCGGTTGCGGATCAAAACACTTCGATCCCGAGATTTACGACAAACTGCGCGCCGAGGCCGATGGCAGCGTGCTGCGCGCCCGCAAGGTCGAGGTCGCCAGTGGCGATGACATGGCCGAATTCATGTTCGATCAGGGGTTCTCGGACGGTCTGCCCTTGGTGCCGCCAACGCCCGAACGGGTGATGCGGATGCTGGCGGGCACCCACCGCGACCCGCAAGAAACTATCGCTACGGTGCCGCCGAATATGGGCGTGGGCACGGTCGAAAAGATCGCGATCAACGCGGTGATGGCGGGCTGCAAGCCGGAATACCTGCCCGTGGTAATTGCCGCCGTCGAAGCTGTTTGCACCGATGAATTCAACATTCATGGGGTGACGGCCACCACGATGGGGGCCGCGACGGTCATGGTCGTGAACGGGCCTGTGGTGGACAAGATCGGGATGAACGCGGGCCTTGGCGCGATGGGGGCGGGCAACCGTGCCAACGCCACGATCGGTCGCGCACTGCGGCTGGTGATCCGCAATGTTGGTGGGGCGACGACGGGGGGCGTTGAAAGGTCAGTCTTGGGCAATCCCATGAAATACACCATGTGTTTTGCCGAAAACGAAGCTGTGTCGCCGTGGGAGCCGCTGCACGTTGAGCGGGGATTTAACGCCGATGATTCCGTTGTGACCGTCTTTGCCATGACCGGCGGCCCGGTGCATATCGTCGATCAAACCTCGCGCAAACCGGACCAGATCGCGGGCTCCTTGGGGCAAGGGTTGGAGGGGGTGTTCATGCCGAAACTGCACAACCTGCCCATTGATGCGTTGCTGGTGGTCTGCCCCGAACATATCAACACGATGACCGTTGATGGGGAATATTCCAAGGACCGCCTGCGCGACCGCATTCAAGAGGTCACATTGCGGCCTCTCAGCGAAATGGTGCAGGATGATCACTCTGGCGCGGGCATCCCTGTGGCCGACGCCGAAAAGATGGGCCCTGAAAAACTGGCACAGCTTGCACCGAAATTCGCGGGCAAAGAATACATTCACATCGTTGTCGCGGGCGGCGAGGCAGGCAAATTCTCGTCGGCTTTCCATGGCTGGGCCACGGGTCCGACCGGGTCAATTTCCGTTTCCAGAAAGATTGATCTGGGCTAGCATCACAATCAAAGGAGGACATGAATGACGATAATTCTCGACCCGACGGATGAACGCGTCCCGGTCGTGCGTCAGATCACCGAACGATCCGGATCGGTGCAGGGGGTCGTGGGGCTGCTGAACATCAGCAAACCGCGCGGCAATATCCTGCTGGATGAGCTGGACCGTTTGCTGGCCGAAGGCGCGCCCGGTGTTGAAATCCGGCGCTATACCAAGCCGACATTTGCCAAGCCGTGCCCTGATGCATTGCGCCATCAAATCCGCGATGAATGCGATTTCATGATCGAGGCATTGGCGGACTGAGGATCATGTACCACGTGCAGTATGCACGATACAGTCTGGTTTGAAATCCAGGGGATCCCGTCCGTTTCCGTCGCCTCAAGCGCGTTTGGCCAAGCTGCGGAAACGCAGCGCAAGGCATTAGGTATGGAAGGCGCACGTTACGTGCTGGTACCGCATCCGATTCAGGATGCAACTGACGACGAAATGCGCGTCAAAGCACGCGAGGCCTATGATCAGATCATGGCGGCACTTAGCGATAAATGAAAAATGGGCGGCGCAGGGTTTTCCCCGCGCCGCCCTGTTTACAGCACGCCTTCGGGTACGTCTTTGACGCGTCCTCCGGCGTTTAGGTCCAGCGCGTTCCGCCACAAAAGCCGCGCGCGCAGCATCGGCGTGTCGCGCAGGGCGACGCCGTTGCAGGCCCGCCCCCAATCAAGATCAGTCATGTCCCGCCACGCGACGTTCAAATGCACGCTGGCGTGGTCGATCAGATGCCGCAAGGCGCGCGGCGGCAGCGTTTCGCCCAAGGCGATTTCTTGCGGCGATGGCATGACGGATTGGTCCCAAGCTGTGCCGTTTTGTGCTGCTGTGATAAACAGCCCAAGGTGGCGTGCATGGTATCCGGTTTGCGCAATCACAGCGCGGCGCGACCATCCTGCGCGGGCAGTTGGCGCATCAAGATCGGCATCTGCAAGTCCGTTCAGCAGGCGTGCGAAATAGGCCGTCCCCCTGCGCGCCATGGCCAGTTCATCCGCAGGGGCCGCCTGCGCATCATACCGCGCCCCCGTGCCTTGGCGTGCGACCAAAGCTGCAAGGGCCGCGTCGGTGGGTGTCATTCCTCGACCACCATGGTGCGGCCAAAGTTCAAACGCTCGATGATCGGCGCGTCGGAAAAGCGGAACAGATCGAACTGGGTTTCTGCATGCAGCGACCATGAAATCCACGAGGGCACGACAAACATGTCACCGATTTCCAGCGCATGTTCGACGCCGTCCAGCACGACCGATCCTTTGCCCTCGAACACTTGAAACACAGAACTGCCAACTTCGCGCCGGGTCTTGCTGCTGGCCCCTGCGCGCAGGCGGTGGAACTGGCAGCGGATCGTCGGCATCACATCGCCGCCCGTTGTTGGGTTCACATAGCGGATCGCGGCGTGCCCCTGTTCAACGGTGGCGGGGATGCCCTCGTCCTCCAGAAGCAACTGTTCGGTCAGGGCGCGGTCGGTATGTTCCCAGCGATACGCCCCCAACGGGCTGCTGACTGTGTCTTCTAGCCGCGAGAGAGGGCGCAAGCCGGGGTTGGCCCATAGCCGTTCGCCTTGGCTGAAGTTGGGTGTCGCATAATCGGTGACATGTTCGGTGCCGAATTCGAAAAAACCCACGTCGTTGTGCTGGCTGAATGGGATATCCAGCCCGTCGATCCACGCCATCGGCTTGTCTGTCACATTGTGGTGCCCGTGAAAATTCCACCCCGGCGTCAGCAACAGATCACCACGCGACATGCGCACCGGATCACCGTTTACGACCGTCCACACGCCTTCGCCTTCGACAACAAAGCGGAATGCGTTTTGCGAATGGCGGTGTTCGGGGGCGGTTTCCTTGGGCCCCAGATACTGGATCGCGGCCCATAGCGTCGGGCTGACATAGGCGTTGCCGCCAAGACCGGGGTTGGCCAGCCCAAGCGCGCGGCGTTCGCCGCCACGGCCTACGGGTACCAGATCGCCAGATGCTTCGGCCAGCGGCAGAATACGTGACCATTTCCAGATATGCGGCACCGCTTTGGGCTTGGGATGCATGGGCATCAGATCGCCCAGTTGCGTCCAGAGCGGGATCAGGTTTTCAGCCTCGAAGCCTGCATAAAGCTTGCGCAGTTCCGGGGTGTCTTCGGGTTGCATCCCATGGGCGACTGTCTCGTGGTCAGGCTCTTTGGTCATGGTCTCTCTCTCCGCTTTTTCAGGTCAGGCACGCGGGCCGATATGGGTGGTAACTTGCCCCAAGCCTGCGATTTCGACAACGCATGTGTCGCCTTCGCTCAGCGGGCCGACGCCTGCGGGGGTGCCGGTCATGATCAAGTCACCGGGTTGCAACGCGATAGAGCGCGAAATGATCGACACGACTTCGGGCACCGACCAGATCAGTTCGGCCAGGTCGGCGTCTTGCTTCACCACGCCATTTACCGTCAGCTTGATCGCGCCATTTGCCAGATGTCCCACAGCGCTTGCGGCATGGACAGGACCGATCACGGCCGAGCGGTCAAAGGCCTTGCCCCAATCCCAAGGCCGGCCCTTTTCACGCGCCTCAAGCTGCAAGTCACGGCGGGTCAGGTCATTGCCAACGGCATAGCCCCAGACATGATCCAGTGCGTCGGCTTGGGCGATATCGCGCCCGCCGGTGCCGATGACTGCGACCAACTCTGCCTCAAAGTGGAAATTTTTGGTGTCGGGCGGATAGGGAATCGTCTGCCCGTCTTCTACGACCGCATCGGCAGGTTTGGTAAAGAAAAACGGCGGATCGCGGTCGGGGTCTTTGCCCATCTCGATCGCATGGGCGGCATAGTTGCGGCCGACACAAAATATGCGGCGCACCGGAATGCGGTCGTCTGATCCGGCGATTGCGACGCTGGGTGTGGGCGCGGGTGGGAAGATAAAGTTCATGGGGGTCTCCGGACAGTTCAGGGATTTTGCAGCAAAGCTTGGCGGTCGATCTTGCCGGTGCCGGTCTTGGGCAGGTCGGTCACATATTCGATCAGTCGAGGGTATTTGTAAGGTTGAAGCTGCGCCTTGACGAAGCCGCGCAGGGCGTCGCTTTGGGCGTCATCCGCCGCAATGCCGTCGCGCAGATGCACAACCGCACGAAGGGTCATGCGGCGATCGTCAAGCTGATGGGCCAGCACAGCGCATTCGTGGACATCGGGGTGCTCATTCAGGCAGCGTTCGACCTCCAGCGGCCAGACCCATTGGCCGGATACTTTGATCAGATCATCGGCGCGGCCTTGGAAATAGTAATATCCGTCCCGCTCGACAAAGCGGTCGCCGGTATAGATCCAGTCGTCGCGCATTGTGTCGGCGGTTTTTTCGGGGCGGTTCCAATACATCGGCGCGGACGAGGTGCCGCGCACATACATCACGCCCTCTTCGCCGGGTTGGGCGGGGGTGCCATCGGGTGTTTCCAGCCGGATTTCATAGCCCGGTACCCGCGCGCCAGCGGCACCAAGACGATGATCCTTGAGCGTGTTTGACAGGTAGATGTGCAGCAATTCGGTTGATCCCAGCCCCTCGGTCGGGCCATGGCCCACCAGATCGACCCATGTTTGATAAACATCCTCGGACAGGGTTTCGGCGGCAGACATGCTTTGGCGCAGGGATGTCAGATCAGTCGTCGTTGCATTTTCGTGGCGGGCGACGGCGGTGAACAAGGTGGGCAGCCCGAACAGCACCGTGGGTTTGTAGGTTTCTATTGCAGACAAGACTGTCTCGGGGCGGGGCTGTCCGGGCATCAAGAGGACGGCCGCACCGACCGAAAACGGGAAGGTCGCGGAATTGCCGAAACCGTAGGCGAAATACATTTTGGGCACGGAATAGCAGATATCGTCAGGGCGCAGTTTCAAGACCTGCGCGCCAAACGACGCCTGCGTATAGGCCATGTCGTGATGCAGATGCACGATGCCCTTGGGCATTCCGGTCGAACCGGATGAATACATCCAGAAGGCCATATCATCGGGGCCGGTTGCGGCGCAGGCCAGCGTGTCGGGCTGGCCATCAAGGAATGTGCTGTCGGTCGTGAAATCGCCTGCGTCGCCACCGACAACCACCACAGTCTCCAGATTGGTGCCCGCCATCACGCCTGCGTCAAACCGGTCTGCCAGCGCCGCGTCGCAAATCGCAAACCGCGCCGCGCTGTCTTTGAGGAAAAAGTTCAACACGTCGGGCGTGGTCATCGTGTTCAGCAATACCGGCACAAATCCCGCCCGCGTTGCACCAAAGAACGCAGCGGGATAAGCGGTTGTATCATCAAGGAAAAACGCAATCCGTTCGCCACGTTTTAAACCCGCAGCGGCAAACGCATTGCCCCAACGCGCGGCCGTGGCGATCAATTCAGCATAGCTAAGCTGGCCTTGGGGACTGACAATTGCGGTGCTGTCAGGATTGCGCGCAAGGTTCTGCCATAAGATGTCAGAGCAGTTGGTGTGACGGGTTTTGTCAAACCCGATCTCGACGGCACCGGGAACCGTGTCGGGCACCGGGTCACTGATCCGGGGTGGCCTGCCCTCGAAACGTGCGGCGAAAGCGGGGGCCATTTTGCGCAACCGGTCCATGTCCACCCGACCGGATCTGGTGATGTAGTCAAAGGCGAAATCCAGCGGTTCAAGCGCCATCTTGTCGCCAAAACTATCGTACCAGACAGCCGAGGTATTGGCCGCCTGGACCATCTTTTTCGCCACTGGCAAACGGTCGGCTTGAAACGCGGCCAAGGCGGCATCCACGTCGTCGTCAGCAGCCAGCGCGTTGACCAGTGCAATGCAATCCTCAAGCGCCAACCGTGTGCCGGACCCGATAGAGAAATGCGCCGTATGCGCGGCATCGCCGATGATAACATGCCGCCCTGAAACCCAGTTTTCACACCAAAGCCGCGGGAATTGCCGCCACAGCGATTTGTTCGTGATCAACTTGGCACCGTCCAGCACATCGGCGAACAGGGTTTGGCACAGGGCGGCGCTGGCGTCTTCGGTCATGTCGGCAAAGCCGTAGTTCTGAAACGTCGCGGCCTCGCATTCGACGATAAACGTGCTGCGATCCGGCGCAAAACGGTAGTGGTGCGCGTTCAGCGGGCCAAGTTCTGTCTCGACAAAGCTTTGGGTCAGGGTATCAAACGGACGGTCGGTGCCGAACCACGCAAAGTGGTTGGTGAAATGGTCGATTTGCGGGGCGAAATCCGCCTCGAACGTGCGGCGCACCAGTGAATTCAGCCCGTCGGCCCCGACAATCAGATCGGCGGTGATCTCGTCCAATGACGTGACGGGATGGTCAAACGACATCTCAACGCCCAAGGCCAACGCATGTTTGCGCAGAATCTCGATCAGCTCAAGCCGCCCGACAGCGGAAAATCCGACCCCGTCCAGCACGACCTGATCGGTGGGCAGACGCAGGGTCATGTTTTGCCATTGTTCCATATGGGGTGTCAGCAGATCGTGAATTTCGGGGTCGGCGGATTTGAGGAACGCCAGCGCCTGATCCGAGAAAACGACGCCAAAGCCAAAGGTCGCACCTTGGGGGTTTTGTTCAAACAGATGCACATGCACGTCCGGCATTTTGCGCCGCAACAAAATCGCAGTGTAAAGCCCCGCAGGGCCGCCGCCCAAAATCGCCACGCTTGATAGTTTTGACATGGTGCTCCTCCCAAAGCTCTCGCTCAATCCTTCGGGGACGCTAGAATGAAATTACATATAGCGCAATAGATTCCTTATTATGGAATTTTCGTTACGATTGTGTCTTGCCAGCCCGGCCTGTAACGATAGGTGGAATTCGTAAGGGGCGGTGCCATGACCAAATCATCCGAAAGCCAAAGCGCGGGCATCCAGTCCCTTGATACTGCCTTGCGTTTGCTGTCGGTGATGGCGGATCAGGCGGGGCCGACGTCGCTGACCGATCTGGCGCGTGCCAGTGACATGCCACCCAGCAAAGTGCACCGCTATCTGGCGTCCTTTCTGAACGCTGGCCTTGTCGCGCAAGGGGGGCGGTCGGGGAAATATGATCTGGGGCCGGGGGCCATGCGGCTGGGCCTTGCGGCCATCGCGCGCCATGATTTCGTGAACCGCCCGTCCGAGGCATTGGCCGATTTGCGCGACGAAACCGGCCTGACGGTGTTGCTGTCTGTCTGGGGCGGCGGCGGTGCGACGGTGGTCCGGTGGGAACGCGCTGCGGCCCCTGTGGTGACATCCATGGGCTTGGGCACGACCCTGCCGTTGCTGAATTCATCGTCGGGCAGGGCGTTTCTGGCATGGGCCCCACGCCCGCCGATCCAGACCCTGCTTGAGGCCGAGCTGCGCCGGATGAAACGCACCCCTGCATTGGCATCGGATTTCGTGCCAACGGTCGCAGGGGTCGATGCGCTGTGCGCCAAGATCAGGGCGCAGGGCCACGCCACGGTGGATGGTGATTTTATCCCTGGTCTGGTTGCTTTGGCCGCCCCGATCCTTGATTGGCAGGGCGAGGCGCAGGCGGTCATCACCCTGATCGGGACCGAGGCCGAGGCGATTGAAAGCGGATCACACGCCGTGCAAAGTCTGATCGACTTTTGCCAAAGCTATTCCTTTGCGCCAATCGTGGCACCGTTATAGATCGGTCAGCCAGCGGGTTTGGGTGAAATCATCGCTGAGCCAGATCATGTTTTGCACGCTCGTATCGGGGCGCTTGCGCAGCAGCGCTGAGGGGGTCGTCGTGGCGCGGGCAAGGGCCTTGGCCAAGGGGTCACCGACCACATCAACCATATAGCGTACCGCTTGGGGCAGGGTCAGGTCGGCCCCGGCCAGCGTCCCGTCGGCCAAGGTCAACCTGCCGTCTTTGCGCGAAATGACCCGCCCGTTTAGGGTAAAGCCATTGATGTCCGATCCAGCCGTCGCCATGGCGTCCGTGACCAGAAATACGTCGCTTGGGCCTGTGTGCGCGGCCAAGGCGGCACGGATCATCGCAGGGTGCACATGCACGCCATCGGCAATCAGCCCGCATGACACGGTGCCATGATCCAGCGCGGCACCCACAAGCCCGGGCGCGCGGGGGGTTGCCTGGCTCATCGCATTGAACAGATGGGTCGCACAACGCGCGCCCGCGTCGAACGCCCGCATCGCGGTGTCGTAATCGCAATCGCTATGGCCCAGCGAAACGATGATGCCTGCCTGCGACAACGCCGTGATCTGCGCCATGGTCACGTTTTCAGGTGCGACGGTGATCATCAGCGTGTCGATATATTCGGCAGCCTCAAGCAGCGCGGCAAGGTCGTCGGCGGTCATTGGCCGGATCAAGGCCGCGTCATGGGCCCCTTTGCGCGCCACGCTTAGATGTGGCCCTTCCAGATGCAGGCCGCAGATGCCGGGGATGTTTTCCTTTAACGCATGGCGCAAGGCGGCGATTGCGGCACGGGTGTGATCTGGGGTATCGGTGATCAGTGTCGGCAGAAACCCTGCCGTGCCAAGGTTGCGATGCGCCTGTGACATCTTGATCAGGGTTTCGATATCGGGGCTGTCGTTGAACATGACCCCACCGCCACCATTGACCTGAAGGTCAGCGAAACCCGGTGAAATCACACCGCCCTTTAACGTTGTGACGGGGCAGCCATCGGGAAGCGCATCGCGCGGACTTGGCTGTGTCGTGCCGTCCTTTGCAACCAGCAAGGCATGAGTGTCCCAAAGCGTAACGCCATCAAATATTTGCGCCCCTGCAAAGGCCCGTTTGTGGGTCATCGCCGCGCAGCGCGCAACGCAAGCGCAAAGGCACCGTCAACAGCGCGCCCCTTGGCCGCGGCCAGATTGCGCGTCATGTCAGAGGGCAGATAATTTGCATAGTGCGGGCCAACACCGCCTGCGAGGCACAAGATATCGCCGGTCTTGTAGTCAAGCGATCCAAGCGCGCTGCGCAAATAGGCGGCACCGCTTTGCATCAGTTCGATGCCGATTCTGTCGCCAGCGGCTGCTGCTTTGACCACATCAGGGGCCAGCGTCGCGAAATCACCGGGGCGTGCTTTCAGGCTGAACTGCACGATGCCTGCGCCGCCGCCAAGGGTATCCAGCAGGTGCTGGGACAAGGGGCTGGGCGGCACAATGCCATCCACCATCAGCAGCGTTTGCACCAAGGCCCCATGCCCCAGCCACGCGCCAGAGGCTTGATCCGACACCTGATAACACCATCCGCCGATGCATTTTTGCACCGCATCGCGTTGGCGCGCGATGATGGTGCCGGTGCCAAGGGCGATCACGAATCCATCGTCTTGACCTATGGCCCCGACGATGGTGGTCGCGGTGTCTTCGGTGACCACCGAAGTGCCAAAGGGCAGGGCAGCGGTCACCTTGGCCCCGATGTCCGGTCCGGTAAATCCTGCCAGCCCCAGATGTGCCACGGCGTTCCCCATCTGGCTGGCATCCAAACCCGCGTCTTGCAATGCGGTGCGGGTGGCCTGCATGATATTGGCGATGGCTTCGTCGAAATCGGTGCTGACATTGGCGCGACCGCCTTTGGCCTCTGCCAGAATGCCTTGGGACGCTGTGCCCACCGCAACGCGGCAGCCGGTGCCGCCGCCATCCACACCGATCAGAAATGAAGGTTCAATATATGTCATTGGCTTTGTTTAAGGTACAAGAATTTGCGGGGAAAGGGCCTTTTCGTTTTATCCGTGTGCCAAGCTTCAGCAGGTTTGCAAATTCTCATTGGCCATGCTAGGTTAGCGCTAACATATTTTAAGTCAAGGCCACCAGCCAAGATGCGAAACAGGAGGACACCCGATGCTGAATGACACCCTAGCCCGCGTCACCGACCGGATCATTGCGCGCAGCGCGCCCGGTCGCCAAGCGTATCTGGACCGCATGCGCCGTGCTGCCGAAGACGGCCCCGCGCGGGCGCATCTGTCGTGCAGCGGGCAGGCCCATGCCTATGCCGGTGCCGGCCCTGATCAGGATGCGCTTGCCACCAAATCGGCGGGCAATATCGGGATCATTACCACCTATAACGACATGCTGTCGGCGCATCAGCCGTTTGAACGGTTTCCTGAAATCATCCGCGACGCCGCCCGCGCTGTCGGGGGCACGGCACAGGTCGCAGGCGGTGTGCCCGCGATGTGCGACGGCGTAACCCAAGGCACGCCGGGGATGGAGCTGAGCCTGTTTTCGCGCGATGTCATTGCCATGGCCGCAGGCGTAGGGCTTAGCCACAATACCTTTGATGCCGCTGTTTTCTTGGGCGTTTGTGACAAGATCGTCCCGGGTCTGGTGATCGCAGCCCAAGCTTTTGGCCATCTGCCCGCGATTTTCTTGCCTGCGGGTCCGATGACCTCTGGGATATCGAACGATGAAAAAGCCGTTGTGCGCCAGCGCTTTGCCTCGGGCGAGGCGACGCGCGAAGAGCTTATGGCCTCTGAGATGGCAGCCTATCATGGGCCTGGCACCTGTACCTTTTACGGCACAGCCAATACCAATCAGATGTTGATGGAATTCATGGGCCTGCATCTGCCGGGCGCGTCCTTTGTGAACCCCAACACCCCGTTGCGCGATGCGCTGACCGTGACAGGCACGCAGCGGGCGTTGGCAATCAGCCATCTGGGCAACAGCTATACGCCGGTGTGCGATGTGCTGGATGAAAAGGCCTATGTGAATGGGATTGTCGGGCTGAATGCGACAGGCGGGTCGACCAATCTGCTGATCCATCTGGTGGCGATGGCGCGGGCCGGCGGGATTATTCTGGATTGGCAGGATTTCTCGGATTTGGCGGATGTAACACCGCTGCTGGCGCGGGTCTATCCCAACGGGCTGGCCGACGTGAACCACTTCCACGCCGCTGGCGGGCTGGGATATATGATTGGCCAGCTGATGTCGGGCGGGTTGCTGCACAAGGACGTCAAGACCGTCGCCGGCGAGGGGCTTGAACGGTACACCCAAGACCCAAAACTGAAAGACGGCGCAGTTGAATGGGTCGCAGGCCCTACCGAGACGTTGAACGACAAAATCCTGCGCCCGATGGGGGATCCGTTCCAGCCGACGGGCGGTTTGAAACGTCTGACCGGATCGCTGGGCAATGCCGTGACCAAAGTTTCAGCGGTCAAGCCTGAGCAACACGTGGTCGAAGCCCCCGCACGGGTGTTTCACGACCAAGAAGCGGTCAAACTGGCCTATAAGAACGGTGAATTTGACGAAGACGTCGTTGTCGTCGTGCGCTTTCAGGGGCCAAAGGCCAATGGCATGCCCGAATTGCACAGCCTGACGCCGGTTCTTGCCAACCTGCAAGCGCGCGGTTTGCAGGTGGCGCTGGTGACTGATGGCCGTATGTCGGGCGCGTCGGGCAAGGTGTTGAGCGCGATCCATGTCTGTCCCGAAGCCTTGGACGGAGGGCCGATTGCGCGCCTGCAAGACGGGGATGTGATCCGGGTCGATGCCCGCGACGGCCGCCTTGAAATTGTGACGCCGGGGGTGATGGACCGCGCCTTGGCGACGGCTGATTTGTCTGGCAATGAACATGGACAAGGGCGCGACCTGTTCGCGGCATTCCGCAAGAACGTGGGCGCTGCCGACACCGGTGCCAGCAGCATTTGATTTGATAAAAGGACGAAACCTATGACCCCTCAACACGCAAGTGCCGCCGCCTACGATATCTGCAAACGCGCGCCGATCGTGCCGGTTCTGGTCGTGCATGACGTGGCCCATGCCCGCCCCTTGGCCGAGGCGCTGGTCGCCGGTGGTCTGCCCGCGTTGGAAGTAACCTTGCGCACCGACGCAGCCCTTGAGGTGATTGCCGAGATGGCCAAAGTCGAGGGCGGTATCGTTGGGGCAGGCACCTTGCTGACGCCCGACGATGTGAAACGCGCCGTTGATGCGGGTGCGACGTTCGGCGTGTCGCCGGGTGCCACGGATAAATTGCTGCAAGCTGCCGAAGATCTGGACCTGCCGATGCTGCCCGGTGCCGCCACGGCGTCAGAGGCGATGCGCCTGCTGGAACGCGGCTATGATATGCTCAAGTTCTTTCCGGCCGAAGCCTCTGGCGGCGCACCAGCGCTGAAATCGCTGGCGTCACCTTTGCCGCAAATCCGCTTTTGCCCCACCGGCGGGGTCAGCCCCACCAATGCCGAAAGTTATCTGTCGCTGCCCAACGTGGTCTGCGCGGGTGGCAGTTGGGTGGCACCCGATGCGCTGGTGCGCGCGGGTGATTGGGCTGCGATCACGGAATTGGCCCGCGCCGCCAGCCAGCTGGGCCGTTAAAGCGACGCCGCCGCGCGGCTCGCCTGATCATATTGACCTGAAATGGCCCGCAGATGGGCGGCGATATCGCGTAGATCGTCGCCCTTGATATCGGTCCGCCCCAACGTGTCGATCAGGCAGCTGTTGCGCACGGCACGGTAGGCCTCGATCAATTCGGCCCCTGCGGCGGAGGTGCGATAAAACACCTCTTTTCCGCGCTTTTCCGCGTCAATCAGCCCGGATTTCAAAAGCTTACGCAGCGCATAATTAACCGTATGCGTATCTTCGATGTTCAGCATAAAGCAAATATCGGTCAGGCGCTTTTCCCGCTGGCGGTGGTTGGTGTTGTGCAGGACCAGAATCTCTAGCGGGGTCAGGTCAGGATTGCCCGCAGCGGCCATGCAGCGCGACATCCAACGGCTGAAGGCATTATAGGCGATGATCATGCCGTATTCGAGCTCGGAGGCCTCCCACCCTTCGCCTTCGGCCAGATGGCGCGAGGATACGATACGGCGGGACGGGTGCGATTTTGGGTCTGACATTGGGGGCTCCGACGCTGTTTTTACCAACGTAACGTTAGCGAATTGTGAGCGTTGCGCAATGTTGCGAACATGCATTCGCCCAAATATCGTCGTATTTCCTGCTTAAATCTAAACGGATTGCCACTGTGTAAATCAAAAAAATTCATACGTCCCCGCGACCAATGTGTCTGATGGGGAAAAGCCCTCAGGAGAAACGCCGAATGTTCAAGGCCATCACCGCCGCTGCGATTTTGCTTATGGCCTTGCCTCAGTCCATCGCGGCAGAGGGGCGCGAATACCTTGGCTATGGCCGCTTGATCACGAATGATTTTTTGGGCGATTTGCAAGACCGCGAGCGCACCGGTTCTGTTGCCTCTTCGCGGGTCTGGGGGCCGGATTGGACCGGGGCATCGCCCAGCAAGTTCGGCGATTTGGTCGAATTACGTCTGGGACTTGATGTGCTGGCCCCTGAGAACCTAAGTCGCCCAACCGCAGGGTCGCGCCCGTGGGCCGGGGCGCTGTCGGCGGGGCTGCATACGCATTTCCAGCATAGGGCAACGGAATACTCTGTGGGCGCGTCGCTTTATGTGACAGGGCCGCAAACGCGCTTGGGCCTTTTGCAGCGCAAGTTCCACAAGCTGATCGGCGATGAACCCCCGTCAGGGCGCACCCTAAGACGGCAAATTGAGGACGGGATTTACCCCACCCTTCTTGTTGAGGCGGGGCATAGTATCGATTTGGGTGAAAACCTGTCCTTCCGCCCGTTTGTGCAGGGTCAGGCAGGTATTGAGACGATGATGCGTGCGGGGGCCGATTTCACCTTTGGCAACATCGGCAAAGGAGAGCTTTTGGTGCGCGATGCAACGTCCGGGCATCGGTACCGCGTGATACAGAATGCTGAAAATACCGGCTTTAGTTTTCTGGTGGGGGCCGACATTGCGTATGTCAGCGACAGCACGTATCTGCCGCAAGACCGCGGCCTTAGCCTGACGGAGCACCGCGACCGTGTGCGCCTTGGCGTGCATTGGCAAGGCGAGGGCGCATCGGCTTTTTATGGCGTGACGTGGTTGGGCAAAGAATACGAGACCCAGCCTGAGGAACAAGTTGTCGGGTCAATCCGCATGAACTTGTCGTTCTAACGGGGCGCATGTGGATGCCGGCGAGGGTCGAGCCGCAACATCTTGTGTTGCCGTCCTGCCAAACTGGCGCGTTAACCTTTTTGCAACGCCTTGGAATCTTTGGTCTATCCGGCCTTCCCAGAAGGTGCCTGTTTTGCTAACCTGTCCTTAATTAAAAAAAGACGAGGCAGGTGAACAGTGGGTAAAACGGGCTTTAAGGGCACGTTTGTCGTAAGCTGGGCGCAAACAGAAATAGACGGGCTAGACGCCGCGCCGGTGCAATCCTTGAAAGTAGGGGCTGCATGGGCATGGAGAGGTGACGCAATTCGCGTTGATGGCCCGAATGATGTATTGCGGCTGGATCAGGCAGACGGCGCAGAAGATTTGCGCAAACGGGCGGCACGGATGGTGCACCGTCTTGTGGGCGCAGCTTTGGATCAGGACGCTCCTCCGGTGCGCAAAGACCGCATGGACGAACAGTTTTCAGAACTCATGGACAACAGCTTTGTCGTCACTGACGGCGGCAAAAGCTATACCGTCACATTGATAGAAGTGGGCCGTGGCAGCCAGCCTTTGCTGATGTTTCTGGACGATATGCCACCACGCAACAGTGATCTTTGGATTGTGCACCATACCCTTGGCACGATGTCTTTGGACAAGGTGGCCCAGCAGGGCGGCGGCGTGATCTGCTTTACCCCTGGCACCTTGATCCGCACCGAAAATGGCGCAGACCGGATCGAAGACCTGCGCGAAGGTGATCTGGTTCAGACCAAGGACAACGGCATGCAACCGATCCGCTGGATCGGCAAGCGCCGGATGAGCGGCGCGCGCCTGTTTGCGATGCCACAACTGCGTCCGGTGCGGTTTCGCGCCAATGCGCTGGGCCTTGCGCGTCCTGATCGGGATTTGCTGGTGTCGCCTAGCCATCGGGTTCTGCTGAAGGGGGATGTGGCGCGCAGCTTGTTCAACACATCCGAGGTGTTGGTGTCGGCGAGGGATTTGGTCAACGGGTCCAGCGTGACTGTCGATGCCCACACCCGCGAGATCAGCTATATCCATGTGCTGCTAGACACACACCAAATCATGTGGGCGAACGGGGTAGAGACAGAAAGCTTCCACCCTGCTTCGGCAGCGCTTGAGACGTTGGACAGCGCGGACCGTGCGCGGCTGCTTGCACAATACCCCAAGCTGACCTTTGATCCGCATACCTATGGCAGCTATGCGCGGCGCAACCTTAGCGTCTCCGAAGCCGCGATTCTGCAGCACGCGGCCTGAGTTTATTGATGCACCAAGACCGGTTAACTGTCGGTCTTGGATTCCACCAGTGCTTGAATGATCGCTTTGGCGCTGTCGCTGGACCAATCGGCATCGCCGCGCAGGCGGGCGATCTCGCGGCCTTGTGGGTCCATGATCACGGTGATCGGCAGGCCGAAAATCCCCATCTGACTGGCAAGCGCCTGCTTCGGGTCTTGATGGCGTGGCAGGCTGTCAACGCCGGCCTCGTCAAAGAAGCGCTGGATGCCGTCGGGTGAGTTACGCCCGGTCGCAATTGTCAGCACGTCAAAATCATCGCCGCCGAATTCTTTTTGCAGGGCGTTCAGCTGTGGCATTTCCTTGCGGCATGGCGCGCACCATGTTGCCCAAAAGTTGATCACCACATATTTGCCGCGCCAATCCTCAAGCGTTGCCTTGCCCGCGCCATCAGCCAGATCGAATGCCACGGTCGACGTGGCAACCGGCGCATCATGCACCACAAGTTTTTTCATGTCCCCGTCGCGCAGGGCGGCGATGTCGGCGCTTTGGCCAAAGCTTGGGTTTGCACCGACCGTCAGGGCCGTATAAACGAGCGCGAGCACTACTTTTCTCATTTTTCCCTCCGAGGGGTTGCCTGATGACTGATACGACTTCGAACAAAATGTGGGGGGGCCGTTTTGCCGCCGGACCAGACGCGATCATGGAGGCGATCAACGCCTCGATCTCGTTTGACCAACGCATGGCCGCCCAGGATATTGCCGGGTCGCGCGCCCATGCCGCCATGTTGGCCGCACAAGACATCATTACTGATAGCGATGCCGACGCGATTGGGAAAGGCCTGCTCACGGTCTTGTCAGAGATCGAAGGAGGAACGTTTCAGTATTCCACTGCGCTGGAAGACATCCACATGAACGTCGAAGCGCGTCTGAAAGAGGTCATCGGAGAGCCAGCAGGGCGTCTGCACACAGGCCGGTCGCGCAACGACCAAGTGGCGACAGATTTCAAGCTGTGGGTGCGCGACCAGTTTGATGCGGCCGAGACCGGTTTGCTGGCGTTAATCCAAGCCCTGTTGGGTCAGGCAGAGGCAGGGGCCGATTGGGTCATGCCGGGTTTCACCCATCTGCAGACCGCGCAGCCCGTCACGTGGGGCCACCACATGATGGCCTATGTCGAGATGTTCGGCCGCGATTTAAGCCGGATGCGCGATGCGCGTGCGCGGATGAACGAATCTCCCTTGGGGGCGGCTGCGCTGGCTGGCACGTCCTTTCCGATTGACCGCGACATGACGGCGCATGCCCTTGGGTTTGACCGCCCGTCTGCCAATTCGCTGGACGCAGTTAGCGATCGTGACTTCGCCCTCGAGTTCCTCGGGGCGGCGTCGATCTGTGCGATGCACCTAAGCCGCTTTGCCGAAGAATTGGTGATTTGGTCGTCGGCGCAGTTCCGTTTCGTGACATTGTCAGACCGGTTTTCGACAGGGTCCAGCATCATGCCGCAAAAGAAAAACCCTGATGCAGCCGAGCTGATCCGCGCCAAGATCGGGCGTATCATGGGGGCGAATGTGGCGCTGATGATGGTAATGAAGGGGCTGCCGCTGGCCTACTCCAAGGACATGCAGGAAGACAAGGAACAGGTGTTCGACGCTGCGGATAACCTGATGCTGGCGCTGGCCGCCATGGAAGGCATGGTCAAGGATATGTCCGCCAACCGTGACAGCCTTGCTGCTGCCGCCGGGTCGGGTTTTTCGACCGCGACAGATTTGGCCGACTGGCTGGTGCGCGTGCTGGGCCTGCCTTTTCGCGACGCACATCACATCACGGGATCGCTGGTGGCCTTGGCCGAAAAGAACGGCTGCGACCTGCCTGATCTGACGTTGGAACAGATGAAAACCGCTCATGACGGGATCACTGCAGATGTTTTCGGCGTGCTTGGTGTGGAAAATTCGGTGAATTCGCGTATGTCTTATGGGGGTACTGCGCCCGCACAGGTTCGCGCGCAGGTTGCCCGGTGGAAAGGGATATTGGCATGAAACCAGCTTTGGCTTTGATATCTTTGCTTGTCCTCGTGGGCTGTGGCGCGGATGGAGAGCCGCAAAAGCCGCAGGTTGCCGGGACGGTGACGCTGTCGAATTCAGGCGCTTCCGTTGGCACGTCAGTAACTGTTGGCGGCGGTGCCTTCCGGTTGGGTTTGGGACAGGTGCTATGATGCGACTGGCATGGGTAATCACCGCTGTGGCGCTGCTTGGGGCGTGTACGCCACCCGTGCCGCGCAACGGTGATGACACCGTGCACCCGCGCCAAGAGCCGTCGAATTACGAGCCTGGCATACATGTGTCAGGTTATGTGAACGTCGGCGTTTCAAAGGGTTTTTGACATGTCGATTTTGCGCATGATCTATCTTGCCCTCGCGGTTTGGGGTGCGGTCCATCCGATGTATTATTTCGTCACTTGGTTTCGGGCGAATGGAGTTGACTTGGGCGCGATGGTCGAGGCTTGGCATGTGAATGCGGCCTCAAGTGGGCTGGTGTGGGATTTGACCATTGCTGCCGTCACCCTGACCGTCTGGGTCATTGCAGAAGTCGCAGTGCGGCGAAATTGGTTGGCGCTGATTGCCATTCCCGCAACCTTTGGTATTGGGGTAAGCTGTGGCCTGCCTTTGTACCTATTTCTGCGGTCGGCCCCTGTAAAATAGCGTCGGAGCCTCCGGCGGGGATATTTGGGAGCCAGAGAAAATGGATCATTTCCTGTATCGCGACGGTGCGCTGTTCGCTGAAGATGTCGCAATTTCAGAGATCGCGGCAACGGTGGGGACGCCGTTTTATGTCTATTCCACAGCAACCTTGTTGCGGCATTTCAAGGCATTTGATGATGCGCTGGACGGCATGGACCATCTGGTTTGCTATGCGATGAAGGCCAATTCCAATCAGGCAGTTTTGCGTACATTGGCGCAGGCAGGGGCGGGCATGGATGTTGTGTCGGCGGGCGAGTATTTGCGCGCCAAGGCCGCAGGTGTTCCGGGCGATAAGATCGTATTTTCCGGCGTTGGGAAAACAGCTGATGAGATCAGGTTGGCGCTTGAGGGCGGCATTCGTCAGTTCAACGTCGAATCCGAACCCGAGATGGAGGTTCTGGACGCTGTGGCGCGGTCGCTGGGCAAGGTCGCCCCGATCACCATTCGCGTGAACCCCGATGTGGACGCCAAGACCCATGCCAAGATCGCGACCGGCAAATCCGAGAACAAGTTTGGCATTCCCATTGCGCGTGCGCGTGAAGTTTATTCAATGGCAGCAAGCATGGCTGGCCTAGATGTCATTGGGATCGACGTGCACATTGGCAGCCAGCTGACCGATCTTGCCCCGTTCGAGCAGGCCTATGACAAAGTTGCCGAATTGACCGAGGTTCTGCGCGCAGATGGTCACAACATACGCCGGCTTGATCTGGGCGGCGGCTTGGGCATTCCTTATGAGCGCAATAACGAAGCGCCCCCTTTGCCCCGTGATTACGGTGCGATGGTGCAGCGCAAGCTGGGGCATCTTGGGTGCGAGATCGAAATCGAACCGGGCCGCTTGATTGCGGGCAATGCAGGGCTGATGATCAGCGAAGTGATTTATGTGAAGTCTGGTGAAGGCCGCGATTTCCTGATCCTTGACGGGGCGATGAACGATCTGATCCGCCCTGCCATGTACGAGGCGCATCACGACATCATCCCCGTGGTCGAACCCGCGCCGGGGGCTGAGCAGCAGCCCTATGACATCGTCGGGCCGGTTTGCGAATCCGGGGATACATTTGCCAAGCAGCGCATGATGCCAGCGCTTGCCGCAGGTGACCTTGTCGCGTTTAGAAGTGCCGGGGCATACGGTGCCGTGATGAGCAGCGAGTATAACTCACGGGCACTTATTCCGGAAGTTTTGGTCAAGGACGATCAATTTGCGGTTATCCGCGCGCGACCAACCTTTGACGAAATGATAAATCGAGATACCATCCCTGAATGGCTTTGACCGCGCGCTGCGTGTCAACCATGCGGGAGATTGTCAAAGATGACCCTTATCACAAGTGATGACCAACGCCGCGGGCTCGCCAAAATCAAATGGCCGCTCAGGCTGACTTGGGCTGGCATGTGGGCCGAAGCGCTGGTTCAAGCGCTTTGGCCGTTGGTCGGGGTGATCCTTGTTGTCCTGGCAGCGCTGATCTTGGGGCTGCATGATCTTGTCGCGGTCGAGGTTGTCTATGCTGCGGCTGCGGCGGTTTTGATCGCTGTTATTGGCGCGTTAGGCTATGCCGCATGGTATTTCAAAGTACCAAGACAGATCGATGCGTTGGCGCGGCTGGATGCAAGTTTGCCCGGACGTCCCATTCAGGCCTTGATGGATGCCCAAGCCATTGGTGCGGGCGATCCGGCGTCGATGGCAGTCTGGCAAGCGCACCAACAGCGGATGAGCGACCGTGCGGCGGCAGCGCGGGCTGTGCCTGCCGACCTGCGCGTTTCGCGGCGCGATCCGTTTGCGCTGCGCTATGTCGCCATGCTGTTTTTCGCCACGGCACTGGTATTCGGGTCGGTGCTGCGCGTGGGGTCTGTTGCAGGGATGGCACCGGGTGGCGGCGGATTGGCCAGCGGGCCGGTCTGGGAAGGCTGGGCTGAACCGCCACGCTATACCGGAAGGCCAACGCTGTATCTGGCTGATCTGGATGCGGGGGCGATCAATTTGCCCGCCGGTACTTTGATCACCCTGCGGCTTTATGGCGAAGTGGGCGCGTTGAGCGTCACGCAGACTGTATCAGGCGTGCCGGTTGATCAGGATGTCGAACCCGCGACGGTGCTGGATTTCACGGTCGCCCAAAGCGGTGAAGTCCGCGTTGATGGACCCGGCGGGCGCGTTTGGAATGTGACGATGCTGCCCGATGCCGCCCCCGAAGTTGAGATTTTGGGCGACCCGGAAGTTGCTGCCTTGGGCGAAATGCGTCTGCCATTTGTGGCGCGCGATGATTACGGCGTTGAAGCAGGTGAGGCGCGGATCAGTCTTGATCTGGCGGCAGTTGACCGGCGCTATGGGTTGGCGGTTGATCCTGATGCGCGTCCTGAACTGGTTATCCCTCTGCCCATGCCGATTGCGGGGGACCGCACTGAGTTCGAAGAAAACCTGATCGAGGATTTCTCCAAGCATCCATGGGCAAATTTGCCTGTGAAAATCAGCTTGAGCGTTCTGGATGCGTCAGAGCAGCAGACCGCCACCCCTCCAAGCGGGATGACCTTGCCGGGGCGGCGGTTCTTTGATCCGCTGGCGGCTGCGGTAATTGAACAACGGCGCGACCTGTTGTGGTCCAAGGCGAATGCCGCGCGATTGGCGCAGGTTCTCAAGGCGGTGGCCTATCGTCCCCAAGACATTTTCCGGTCCGAAACATCTGCCTTGCGGTTGCGCCAGCAGATCAACCGGTTGGACATTCGCGCCAGCTATGGTCTGAGCGACGAGGTGCAGACCGACATAGCCGAAGACCTGTGGGATTTGGCGATCGAGCTTGAAGAAGGCGTTTTGGCTGACGCACTGGACCGGATGCGCCGTGCCCAAGAGCGGCTGACCGAGGCGATGAAAAACGGAGCGTCGAAAGAAGAAATCGCCGAGCTGATGGATGAATTACGCCGTGCGACCGACGAGTACATGCGCCAGTTGCAGCGACAGCAAGCTCAAGAGGGCGAGCAGCAAGACCCGCAACAGGGCCAGCAAAGCGAGAGCATGCAAATGACCCAAGACGATTTGCAGCGCATGATGGACCGCATTCAAGAGCTGATGGAGCAAGGCCGCATGGCCGAGGCCGAACAGGCGCTGCGCGAGCTTCAAGAGATGATGGAGAACATGCGGGTCACCCAAGGCCAGCCCGGTCAGGGCGGTCAAAGCCCCGGTGAACAGGCGATGGAGGGGTTGGCCGAAACCTTGCGCGACCAGCAAGAGCTGAGCGATCAGGCGTTCCGCGATTTGCAAGAACAGTTCAATCCGGATGGCCAGCAAGGGCAGCAAGGACAACAGCCGGGCCAGCAGCAAGGGCAAGGCCAGCAGCCCGGTCAGCAGCAGGGCCAGAACCAACCCGGACAAGGCCAACAAGGGCAGCAGCCCGGCCAGAACGATGGACAAGGGCAAGATGGCCAAGGGTCGATCGCAGATCGCCAACAAGCGCTGCGCGATGAGCTGAACCGCCAGCAAGGGCGGCTGCCGGGCGGTGGCACAGCCGAAGGGGATGCGGCGCGCGACGCGTTAGACCGTGCGGGCCGCGCCATGGACGGTGCCGAAGAAGCCTTGCGGAATAATGACCTCTCGGAGGCGATTGATAACCAGTCCCAAGCAATGGAAGCCCTGCGCGAAGGCATGCGCGCGCTTGGCGATGCAATGGCGCAGGAACAGCAGCAAAACCAGCCGGGCCAAGGCAATGCCGATGGTAACCAGCAGGCCAATAACCGTGATCCTTTGGGGCGCAACCAATCCTCGAACGGTGGCGAAAGCACCGAAGGTGAACTGTCGATGGACAATGACGCCTACGGGCGCGCACGCGAACTGCTGGATGAAATCAGACGCCGCTCTGGCGAGGCGGAACGCCCCGAGGTTGAGCGCGACTATCTGAACCGTTTGCTGGATCGTTTCTAGCGGCGCGTAAACGGGCCTCGCGGCACAAACGTTGCCCTGTCAGGTGCCCGATTGGGATGCTTTTGCATCCAGCCACTGCAAAGCGCTTTGCAAATGCTCGTCCAGCCACAGGCGGGTGTTATCGACCCATGCCACAAAGGCGGACAGGTAGGGATCAACACCCGGCACCATCGCGGCGATCTTGGGCGCAAAGACATAGATCATGATCAACAGCGTCGCCAACACTACGATGCTGAGAAAACCGGCACTAAAGCCGCGGCGTTCTTCGGCTGTGTCCAAACCCGTGGTGGTTCCGGTGTCTCTGGCGGGGGCGGCATTGCGCCGTGTGGTGTCAGACCGGAGGGTCGAATTTATCTCTTCGATATCGGGCAGAAGATCGCGCCGCGATCCGATGGCCGCTGCGGTGGCTTTGACTTCCGAAGCCGTGCGCACTTCCTCACCACGTAACCGCGCCATACGCTCTTTGGCTTGCTGCGCGCGGTCGCTGTCTGAAGGTTCGCCCGCATTGTCCAACCCAAGATCCGGTTGGCTTTCCAGTGTTTCGGCCTGACGGCTTTGGCGCGCGGCCTGTTCTGCTTCGGCCTCTTGACGCAAGATGTCCGCAACCGACGGGTCAAGCTGCTTGCGCACGGGGGTGGGCGCACCCTGTGAAGCTGCCTTTGGGAAAAAGTCTGCATCGTCCTCGGCACCAAGGGCATCATCCTCGGGGGCGTCGGGGTCATCTTGCGGCATGTAATCGGGGTGATGCTGAAACCATGTTTGACCACAGTTTGAACATTGCACATCGCGGCCCGACGTTGGCATGACCTCGTCGGGCACCTCGTATTGCGCATCACAGTTGGGACAGATCAGTCTCATCGCGCGTCCGTACCCATTGGAAACCTCACATTCTTCACATGTATACGACCTTATGGTCTAGAAATCGGCAGGAAAAGTGCAATCTTCATGCCCAGCCTGCCATGGGGTGCATTGAAACCCAAGCGGTGCTAAGGCACAACAGTTCAAACGGGTTGGGAATTTCGTGTGATCGAGTTTGAAAACGTAGCCTATAGCTATGGCGGGGGCGAATTGTTGTCCGATATCTCGGTCAAGCTGGCACCGGGGTCGTTTCACTTTTTGACCGGACCGTCCGGGGCTGGCAAAACCACCTTGATGAAGCTGTGTTACGGCGCGCTTTTGCCAACGGCGGGACATGTGCGCCTGTTTGACACGGATGTGCGTAGCCTTGACCGCGACGATATCGCGATGGTCCGGCGCCGCGTGGGGGTGGTGCATCAGGATTGCCAGTTTCTGAACCACCTGCCGGTGTCCGAAAACATCAGCCTGCCGCTGACTGTGTCAGGCCGCCATGCCGACGCGGCAGGTGGCGACCTAGAGGAACTGTTGTCCTGGGTGGGCCTAAGCAACCGCGCCGATGCGTTGCCGCCCGAACTGTCTGGCGGCGAACGGCAGCGTGCGGCCCTTGCGCGGGCCGTGATCATGTCGCCCGATGTGGTGTTGGCCGATGAACCGACAGGCAACGTGGATTGGGAAATGTCCCAACGTCTGCTGCGGCTGCTGGTGGAGCTGAACAAAATGGGCAAGACCGTGTTGATCGCGACTCATGACCTAAGCCTGATCCGCGCCACCAAGGCGCAGGTACAGGCGCGGGTGTTGCGCATTGCAAACCGGCGCATCCAATTGGCGGGGGCAGATTTGTGATCAAGCCACGCGTCATTCTTGCTGCCCTTTGGAAAGGGGACCGGCAAGCGGATCGGGTCGTGCCACCTTCGGGATTTACGGCGCAGCTGACCTTGTTTGCTGCCGCGACGATGGCTTTTCTCGCGGTTTTTGCGCTGGCGCTATCGCTGGCTTCGGGGCGGCTGGCGAATATGTGGGGGCAGGAATTGGCACGTACGGCGACAATCCGTGTTGTGGCCCCGATTGATCAGCGCGCCGCGCAAACGGCCGCTGCCCTGCGTATTCTAGAGACAACCAAAGGCGTGCAAACCGCGCGCGCATTGACCGACGCGGAACAGCAAGCGTTGCTTGCCCCGTGGTTCGGGCCTGAACTGGCGATTGACGCATTGCCTGTGCCGCGCTTGATCGAAATTATCGAGGATGGGGATGGTATGGATGCCGACGGCCTGCGCCTGCGTCTGGCCGCCGAAGTTCCAGGTGCCGTGCTGGACAACCACAGCCGCTGGCGCGCGCCACTGGTCAAAGCGGCGTCGCGGCTCAAGCTGCTGGGGTGGATATCAACCTTGCTGATCACCGCAACGATGGCGGCGATGGTGACACTTGCCGCCCATGCAGCCCTGTCTGCGAACGCACAAGTGATCGCGGTACTCCGGTTGGTCGGGGCCACCGACGGCTATATCGCGCAGGCCTTTATACGACGCTTTACCCTGCGCGCCCTGACCGGGGCGACTGTGGGAATGGTGCTTGGGATGCTGGCGATCTTGCTATTGCCAAGCACCTCTGATGCGGGCGGATTTCTGACCGGGCTTGGTTTTCAGGGATGGCATTGGCTGGTGCCTCTGCTGATCCCGTTTTTGGCAGGTGCCGTCGCCTTTGCCGCCACAGGTGCCGCAGCCCGGCGCACCCTAAAGGAACTTGCCTGATGTTGCAGTGGATACGATCAATCACATTTATCGTGGGATGCACGGTCTTTATGCCCGTTATCGGCATTCTTTATGCACCATGGGCGCTGTTTTCACGACGCGGGGCCTACGCCTGCTGCAAAGGCTATTCGCGCGGTGTAATGTGGATGGCAGAACATATCGTTGGCATGCGTTGCGAAGTACGCGGCACCCCCCCGACGGATGCGGTTTTGATTGCCGCCAAGCACCAGTCATTTCTAGACATTCTGATGATCTTTCAATCCGTCCCGGCGGGAAAATTCATCATGAAACGGGAAATCCTCTGGATGCCTGTGATCGGGCAATATGCCAAACGCATGGGAATGATCCCCGTCAATCGTGGCAAGCGCGGGCAGGCGGTCACCAAGATGCTGGCGGATGTCCGACGGGGTGATATGGACGCAGGCCAAATGATTATCTACGCCCAAGGGACCCGTGTCGCACCCGGTGCCATCGTGCCCTATAAAAAGGGGACTGCCGCACTTTATGAGCAATTGGGTCAGCCCTGCGTGCCTGTCGCCACGAATGTCGGGTATTTCTGGCCACGTCGCGGGCTGTACCGTCGCCCCGGTGTCGCAGTGGTCGAATTCCTGGATCCGATGCCTGCCGGAATGGAGCGGAAAGACTTTATGGAAACCCTAGAGCGGGTTGTGGAAAAACGGTCAGACGAATTGCTTGCAGATGCTAGAGCGCATGCGGAGCGCTGAAAATATCGGGGCTATCTGGGAGTTGAAGCAGGCTGATGTAATCGACTATGCGCATGGCCCCAGATCATCTATCACCTCCAAGGCTCCGTGACCCTAACTGCGTGTGCCAAACACCTCAGGCTCTGGTGCGCATAGACCGTATGACATACGTGTGATCAGCAAGATCGACAGGGTCGGCACATGGGTTGGAATTCGCCGCCGTTTCCCCAGCCATCTTCTTCTTCTCTGGCTCATAAATATCCCGGGGTCTGGGGCAGAGCCCCAGACGTAAGATCATTCAAAACCAATCACATGTGGATTGCGCCATCACCACAGGCCAATGCAGCTTCACGCACAGCTTCGGAGTAAGTCGGATGGGCGTGGCACGTCATCGCCAGATCTTCGGCAGAGGCACCGAATTCCATCGCAACGCAAACCTCGTGGATCAGATCACCTGCCGCTGGCCCGATGATATGAGCACCTAGAATGCGGTCGGTTTCTTTGTCGGCGATGATCTTTACAAACCCTTCACCGGCGAAAACAGCCTTGGCACGGGCGTTCCCCATAAAGCTGAATTTGCCAACTTTATAGGCGCGGCCTTCTTCTTTCAGTTGCTCTTCGGTCATGCCGACATTTGCAACCTCTGGGTGGGTGTAGATCACGCCGGGGATCACGCCATAGTTTACGTGACCATGCTTGCCAGCAATGACTGAAGCGACTGCCATGCCTTCGTCTTCGGCCTTGTGCGCCAGCATGGGGCCCTCGATCACGTCGCCGATTGCATAAATGCCTTTGACGGATGTTTCCCAGTGGTCATTCACAGCGATCTGTCCGCGCTTGGTCATCTCGATACCGAGACCGGCAAGGTCCAGACCATCATAAAATGGTTTGCGACCGGTCGAGACCAGCACGACATCAGCATCCAGCGTATGTTCGCTTTCGTCCTTGCGCAGCTTGTAGGTGACCTTTGCTTTGGATTTTGAAGCTTCGGTACCTTGGACAGCGGCCCCCATGATAAAGTTGATTCCCTGCTTTTTCAGGATCCGCATGAAGTTCTTTTGCACTTCACCGTCCATGCCGGGCGTGATCGCATCAAGGTATTCAACCACGGTGACCTCGCTGCCGAGACGGGCATAGACCGAGCCGATCTCCAAGCCGATGACACCTGCACCGATCACGACCATTTTCTTGGGGACCTTGTTCAGCGACAACACCCCGGTCGAGGTGACAACGATCTTTTCGTCGACCTCAACACCCGGAAGTGATGCCGGTTCTGATCCTGTGGCGATGATGATGTTTTTGGCGTCGTGCACGTCGTCGCCAACCTTGACCTTGCCGGCCTCGGGAATGGTTGCCCAGCCTTTGATCCAGTCGATCTTGTTCTTTTTGAACAGGAATTCGATGCCCTTGGTATTGGTGTCAATGGTGTTCTGTTTATAGGCCTGCATCTGGTTCCAGTCGACCGAGGGGCTCTTGCCCTTAAGGCCCATGTCCCCGAAATTATGCTCCGCCTCGTGGAGCATATGGGTCGCGTGGAGCAGAGCCTTTGACGGGATGCAGCCGACGTTCAAGCAGGTTCCGCCCAACGTGTCGCGCCCCTCGACGCAGGCGGTCTTGAGGCCCAATTGGGCGCAGCGAATTGCGGATACATAGCCGCCGGGGCCGGAGCCGATGATGATGACATCGTAGCTGGACATGGGAGGTCTCCTTGAGAAGGTCGGACGGTTGGTTGTTTTCAATAGGTGTCTTGGTTGAGAGAGAGGCTAGGGGGCGCTGCCGCCGTGCGCAAGCGCACTCCCCCGGGATTTGGGTCCATTTGGAAGATCAAAAGAGCGCCGCGATCAGCATGAGCGTTGTGGCGGCGAAGCCTACGGCCCAGATGATTGAGCGGCCCGGACGCCAGCCAAGCGCGTATGCGGGAATATAGGCTATACGGGCGGCAAGGAAAATCCACGACATCAACATGGTGTATGTGGTGCTTTGATCGGAGATCGTAATGACAGTAGCGGCAATGCCAAAGAGAATGAGTGCTTCGAAGGTATTGTCCATTGTTCTGCCAAGACGGGCAGTGCGGTCGGACATTTCGCGCGTGGGGGCGCGGTCGCGCGCTGACATCGTATAGCCGGTACCAAGTTCGCGGTTCGCTGGGACTGCGTAAAGCACGAATGTTACGGTCTGTAGCAGGGCGGCGAGGATGAGGACGGTAAGTTCGGGGGGCATGTTATTTTTGATCCGCTAGAGCGCGAGGAGGTACAGGAAAGCTGTTGCAGCGAAGCCCGTCAGCCATGCCAGCGTGCGTATGGCGGGGATGCCAAACGCATAGACAGGCAGGTAGACGATACGCGCAATCAAGAAGACCTGCGCAGCGAGTAGACTGGCGGACCCGGTTCTATCCAGCACCACGAGGATCAGAATCGCTGGTGCGAAAAGAGCCATCGCCACGAGTGAGTTGTTCAGCGCGCGTTCAAGTCTGGCCGTCATTCCAGTGACGGTGCGCGTTTCATCACGAGAGGATAATAGGTAGCCGAGGCTGAGCTGCTGCATCCCGCCGATGACCTGCAAAAGGAGCGTCAGCAGTACGAGAAGGCCGTAAGCGGCAAGTATCGTCGTTTCTGTCATCAGGTATCCTTTCGACGCATCTATGCGCCATTGTGTTAAATCGGCGGGCCTGCACCCGCCGATTTTGTTCTACAAATCCATCAGCAGACGACGGGGATCTTCGAGCGCTTCTTTCACGCGCACAAGGAAAGTTACGGCCCCTTTGCCGTCGACGATCCGGTGGTCGTAGCTGAGCGCGAGGTACATCATCGGGCGGATAACCACCTGACCGTTGATTGCCATCGGACGGTCTTGAATCTTGTGCATGCCCAAGATGCCGGACTGTGGCGGGTTCAGGATCGGCGAGGACATCAGCGAACCGTAGACACCCCCGTTTGAGATGGTGAAAGTGCCACCTTGCATTTCGGCCATCGACAGCTTGCCATCACGGGCCTTGGCCCCCATTTCGGCAATCGATTTTTCGATCGTTGCAAAGGACATGTCCTGTGCGTCTTTGATTACCGGCACGACTAGGCCTGTAGGTGTACCAGCCGCGATGCCCATGTTGACGTAGTTTTTGTACACAACATCGGTACCGTCGATTTCGGCGTTCACTTCGGGTACTTCGTGCAGCGCGTGGATGCAGGCCTTGGTAAAGAAGGACATGAAGCCCAGTTTGACACCATGTTTCTTGAGGAACAGATCCTTGTATTCGTTCCGCAGGGCCATGATTTCCGTCATGTCGACCTCGTTGTAGGTCGTCAACATCGCTGCAGTGTTCTGGCTGTCTTTCAGGCGACGGGCAATTGTTTGACGCAGGCGAGTCATCTTCACCCGTTCTTCGCGCGCGGCATCTTGCGGGGCGGAAGGCGCGCGCGGTGCCGCAGCGGGGGCAGGTTTCGCAGCAGATGTACCGGCAGCAACAGCCTTGGCAACGTCTTCTTTCATCACACGGCCATCGCGGCCGGTGCCGGTAACCTGATCGCGTGTGATGCCAGCCTCGGCCATTGCCTTTTTGGCGGATGGCGCGTCTTCGGTGTCACCCGAGGACGTCGAAGGCGCTGCATCGCGCCCGCCCGGCTTGGTGGTGGTCTCAGGTGTGCCTTCTGTCGCGGATGCACCACCTGCGCCTTCGGTGATGATGGCCAGCTTGGCATTTGCCTCGACGGTTGCACCTTCTTCGAACAGGATCTCGGTCAGGGTGCCTGCGGCGGGTGCAGGTACTTCGACGCTGACTTTGTCGGTTTCCAGTTCGCATAGCATTTCATCGGCTTCGACGGTGTCGCCGACTTTCTTGAACCAAGTGCTGATTGTCGCCTCGGTCACCGATTCACCAAGGGTCGGGACCATCACATTGACGGCGTCGCCACCCTTAGCGGGGGCGTCGGCCTTGGCTTCGGCAGCAGGCTTTTCTTCCTTGGCGGCAGGCTTTTCACCACCCTCGGAAATATTAGCCAGCAGCGCGTCAACGCCAACAGTCTCGCCTTCTGCGGCAACGATTTCTGCCAATGTGCCAGCCACCGGGCTTGGGACTTCGACGGTGACCTTGTCGGTTTCCAGCTCGCAGAGCATTTCGTCAACTTCGACACTATCGCCGGGCTTTTTGAACCATGTTGCCACGGTCGCTTCGGTAACGGATTCGCCCAACGTGGGGACGCGTACTTCGCTTGTCATGGTTATTTTCCTTCGATGGTCAGCGCATCGTTAACGAGTGCTGCTTGTTGTGCTTTATGTTGAGAGGCAAGGCCCGTAGCGGGCGAGGCCGCTGTGGCGCGCCCGGCGTAAACGGGGCGGGTGTGTGTGGCGTCGATCCGGCCCAGAACCCATTCGATGTTGGGTTCAATAAAGGTCCAGGCCCCCTGATTTTTGGGTTCTTCCTGACACCAGACCATTTCAGCGTTTTTGAAACGTTCCAGTTCTTTTACGGCGGATTGGGCAGGGAAGGGATAGAATTGTTCGAAGCGCAGAAGATAGATGTCGTCGATCCCGCGGGCATCACGTTCTTCCAGGAGGTCATAATAGACCTTGCCGGAACACATCACCACGCGCTTGATCTTGTCATCGGCCACCAGATTGGTTTCCGAATTTCCATGCTGGGCGTCATCCCACAAGACGCGGTGAAAGCTGGACCCGGTTGTGAATTCTTCGGTCTTGCTGACGGCCATCTTGTGACGCAGCAGTGATTTTGGCGTCATCAACATTAGCGGCTTGCGGTAGCTGCGGTGCAGTTGGCGGCGCAGCAGGTGGAAATAGTTCGCAGGCGTGGTGCAGTTGGCAACAATCCAGTTGTCCCCGCCACACATGGTCAGGAACCGTTCCAGACGGGCAGAGGAATGTTCGGGTCCTTGCCCTTCGTAGCCGTGCGGCATCAGGCAAACGAGGCCGGACATCCGCAGCCATTTGCTTTCGCCGGAGCTGATGAACTGATCAAACATGATCTGAGCGCCGTTGGCGAAATCACCGAATTGTGCCTCCCAAAGGGTCAGCGCGTTGGGTTCGGCAAGAGAATAGCCGTATTCAAAGCCCAGAACCGCATATTCGGACAGCATTGAGTCGATGACCTCGTATTCGGCTTGCCCCTCGCGGATATGGTTCAGCGGATAATACCGGTCTTCGTTTTCCTGGTTGATCAGCGCCGAGTGGCGTTGCGAGAACGTGCCGCGTGCCGAATCCTGCCCGGAAAGGCGAACCTTGTACCCTTCGGTCAATAGCGACCCAAAGGCCAATGCCTCTGCTGTGGCCCAGTCAAAGCCAACACCGGACTTGAACATTTCGGCCTTGGCGTCCAGCAGGCGCGTGATCGTTTTATGCACCGGAAAATCATCGGGCGCTGTGGTCAGCGCCTTACCAACATCGGCCATCGTTTCGGGCGCAATTGCCGTCTTGCCGCGCTGGTATTTCTTTTCTTTCGCCTTATCGAGATGCGACCACTTGCCATCAAGCCAGTCTGCCTTGTTGGGGCGGTATTCTTTGCCGGCTTCGAATTCCGTGTTCATCTTTTCCTGGAACGCGGCTTTCATATCCTCGATCTCGCCTTCGGGGATCAGCCCGTCTTTGACAAGGCGATCCGTATAAAGCGTGAGCGTGGTTTTTTGCTTTTTGATTTTCTGATACATTACCGGGTTGGTGAACATGGGCTCGTCGCCCTCGTTGTGACCAAAACGGCGGTAGCAGATGATGTCCAGAACCACGTCTTTGTGGAACTTCTGCCGGAATTCGGTGGCCACGCGGGCGGCATGAACCACGGCCTCTGGATCATCGCCATTAACGTGGAAAATCGGTGCTTCGACCACAAGAGCGTTGTCGGTCGGGTAGGGGCTGGAGCGGCTGAAATGCGGCGCGGTGGTGAAACCGATCTGGTTGTTCACCACGATGTGCATTGTCCCGCCGGTGCGGTGGCCGCGCAGGCCGGACAGTGCGAAACATTCAGCCACAACACCCTGACCGGCAAATGCGGCATCGCCGTGCAGCAAAATCGGCATAACCTTGATCCGGTTTGGATCTTTCAGCTGATCTTGTTTGGCGCGGACCTTGCCCAAAACGACGGGGTTCACCGCCTCAAGGTGGGACGGGTTGGCGGTCAGCGACAGGTGAACGGTATTGCCATCGAATTCGCGGTCAGATGATGCACCAAGGTGGTATTTCACATCACCCGATCCATCGACGTCTTCGGGCTTGAAGCTACCGCCCTGAAATTCGTTAAAGATCGCGCGGTAGGGTTTTTGCATCACGTTGGCGAGCACGGACAGACGCCCGCGGTGGGGCATGCCGATGACGATATCCTGCACGCCCAGTTGGCCGCCACGTTTGATAATCTGTTCCATCGCAGGGATCAGGGATTCACCGCCATCCAGGCCGAAACGCTTGGTCCCCATGTATTTCACATGCAGGAATTTCTCAAATCCTTCGGCTTCGACCAGCTTGTTCAGAATGGCTTTTCTACCGTTCTGGGTGAAATGGATTTCTTTGCCGTAGCCTTCAATCCGCTCTTTCAACCACGACGCTTCTTCGGGATTCGAGATGTGCATATATTGCAGCGCGAACGTCCCGCAATAGGTGCGCTTTACGATGTCGACGATCTGCTTCATCGTGGCGATTTGCAGGCCAAGCACGTTGTCGATGAAAATCGGGCGATCCATGTCCTTGGGGCCAAAGCCATATGCGGCTGGGTCCAACTCTGGCTGGCCACCGACATCACGCATGCCAAGCGGATCAAGGTCAGCGGCCAAATGGCCACGGATCCGGTAGGCGCGGATCAGCATCAAGGCGCGGATACTGTCAAGCACAGCGCGTTGCACCTGCGCATCCGAGAGTTCCACGCCTTTGGCCGCAGCTTTATCGACAATCTTTTGGCCAGCGGCTTTGGTTTCAACTGGGGCAGGCCACTGACCAGTCAGGGCGGCCGTCAGGTCGTCCTGCGGCATTGGGGGCCAGTCGCTGCGCGCCCAAGACGGGCCTGCGGCTTCGGCCTTTACGTCGTCGCCATCATCATCCATCGCCTTGAAGAACGCTTGCCATGCATCATCGACCGCAGTCGGATCATTGGCATAGCGCGCATACATCGCTTCAAGATACGTGCTGTTTTGCCCCTCAAGGAAAGAGGAATCGTGGAACTGGTCGTTCTGCGGGTGGTCGGTCATGGCGATACCTCTAATGAGAGCGCAACGGATTGATGTGGTGTGTCGGGCAGGCGGTATGCCTGCCCGACTTTAAGGGATTACCCTTTGTTGATCGCTTCTTGGACGGCTTCACCCAAAGTTGCAGGGCTGTCCGCGACAACGATGCCCGCTTCGCGCATCGCGTTGATCTTGGATTCCGCGTCGCCCTTGCCACCGGCAACGATTGCACCAGCGTGGCCCATGCGGCGACCGGGAGGGGCTGTGCGCCCGGCGATGAAACCGGCGGTGGGCTTCCAACGGCCCTTCTTTTTTTCATCCGCAAGGAACTGCGCGGCTTCTTCTTCGGCAGAGCCTCCGATTTCACCGATCATGATGATCGAATGGGTTTCGGGATCGGCCAGGAACATCTCGAGGATGTCGATATGCTCGGACCCTTTGATGGGGTCACCACCGATACCGACTGCGGAAGACTGGCCAAGGCCCAGATCGGATGTCTGCTTGACCGCTTCGTATGTCAGCGTGCCCGAACGCGAAACAACGCCGCAGGATCCGCGCTTGTGAATATGGCCAGGCATGATGCCGATCTTGCAAGCATCGGGCGTGATAACGCCGGGGCAGTTTGGCCCGATCAGACGCGATTTCGACCCGTCCAGCGCGCGTTTGACACGCATCATGTCCAGAACCGGAATACCTTCGGTGATGCAGACGATCAATTCCATCTCGGCGTCGATCGCCTCAAGGATTGAATCCGCAGCAAAGGGGGGCGGTACATAGATGACGGTAGCATTGGCTTCGGTCACGTGGCGCGCTTCGTGGACAGAGTTGAACACGGGCAGGTCCAGATGCGATTGGCCGCCTTTGCCGGGGGTCACGCCGCCGACCATTTTTGTCCCATAGGCGATTGCCTGTTCTGTGTGGAACGTCCCTTGGGAGCCGGTGAGGCCCTGACAGATCACTTTGGTGTTTTCGTCTACGAGTACGGCCATGAGGCCCTCCTGTCTTGCAATGAATACGCACAAGATGTGCGTGGTATATTTAGGTAGTCGCGGCCCTATTGGGCGCGTTTTGAGATGGTATTGACTTGGGCGGGTGAATGGCCTGCGTACCGATGCGCAGACCGTAGCGAGAAGGCTTGGCTGTCACGGTTATCAGGCCATGGTTTGACGTTGGCCGCAAAGGTTGGTTTCGCAACAGGCTATCCGTCATTTTTTGGTGCCCCCGAGACCGTCGAACAAGCGATCGACAGCGATAAAGGTTTTGCCATACCGTGTCCCGACATGCACGACGGCCACACGACCCGCCAATAGTTCGCGCCCTTCGATCAGGACTGTCCCTGCCAAGGATTGATGTGTGTCGGGCAGCGGAATTACTGTGCCAAAAACCGGTGGGGTCGCCATCTGCTTGCGCAGCCCCGCGATTGCCCCGTCGGTGTGATCCCCTTCGAACGAGACCTCACAGCGCCGCTCAACACCCTTTGGCAAATCTTGGGAAACGGGCTCAATCGAGACGTCCCAAAATACCAGATCAAAGGGCAAAGGTGACCCCGCGCTGCGCGCCATATTGGCACGGATGCTGCTTTCTGTCTGGCCCGCCTTAAAGCACCACGCATTGAACGCAGCAATTGCTGCGTCCTGCCCGAGGGCCAATGCGGGGGTGCCCAGCGTAAGGCTGGCCAGAATGAAAGCGGTTAATCGCATCAGTACAGCGCGTCTTTGTCATCAACGATTGCATCAAGCGCGCGGATGGTCACAAGGCCAAGCCCCATGATCATCAGAGACCGCCCGATAGAGCCTGTCAGGTTCTTGGGCAGCAGCCCCGCCAGACCGTCACGCGATTTGCGCGCGGCGCGGCGAACACCATGATCGTTACGATCCGCTTTGTCGGGTTCGGGCAAGGACAACACCGACGGCTGTATCTGACGCAGAACAAGTCCCGCGCCAACCAGTGCCAAGCCCGCCAAAAGAGGCGATGTGCGAGGGGAATTATCCATCGGTCTGTCCTTTACCCTAATGCCCTAGCCTTTAACCGCTTTCACGATCTTTTGTGCACCGTCTTTCAGGTCATCGGCTGCAATCACATCAAGGCCGGAGTTCTTGATGATCTCTTTGCCCTGCTCGACGTTTGTACCTTCGAGACGCACAACCAGCGGCACTTTCAGGCCGACCTCTTTGACTGCGGCGATCACACCTTCGGCGATTACGTCGCAGCGCATGATGCCGCCAAAGATGTTGACCAAGATGCCTTTGACCTGCGGGTCAGAGGTGATGATCTTGAACGCTTCGGTTACTTTTTCTTTGGTTGCACCGCCACCAACGTCAAGGAAGTTGGCAGGTTCGGCACCGTACAGCTTGATGATGTCCATTGTCGCCATCGCCAGACCAGCACCGTTGACCATGCAGCCGATTTCGCCGTCCAAAGCGATGTAGTTCAGGTCGTATTTGGACGCTTCAAGCTCTTTGCTGTCTTCTTCGGTGGTATCGCGCAGCTCGGCGATGTCAGCGTGGCGGTACATTGCGTTACCGTCAAAGCTGACCTTGGCATCAAGCACCTTGAGATCACCACCGTCTGTAACGATCAGCGGGTTGATTTCCAGCATCTCCATGTCTTTGTCGGTGAAAGCTTTGTACAGTTGGCCCATCAGGGTCACGCATTGCTTGACCTGCTTGCCTTCAAGGCCCAGCGAAAAGGCAACGCGGCGGCCATGAAAAGGCTGGAACCCGGTCGCGGGATCAACGGAAAAGCTGATGATTTTTTCGGGGGTCGACGCAGCGACTTCTTCGATGTCCATGCCGCCCTCGGTCGAGCAGACGAAACCTACGCGTGCCGTCTGGCGATCAACCAGCAGCGCAAGATAAAGTTCGGTTTCAATGCCGGAACCGTCTTCGATGTAGATGCGGTTCACTTGCTTGCCCGCAGGGCCAGTCTGGTGCGTGACCAAAGTACGGCCCAGCATCTTCTTGGCTTCTTCGGCGGCTTCCTCGACGGATTTCGTCAGGCGCACGCCGCCTTTTTCGCCAGCGTCGGCTTCTTTAAAAGAACCCTTGCCGCGGCCACCTGCGTGGATCTGGGCTTTGACCACCCAAAGAGGGCCGTCCATTTCGCCAGCGGCAGTTTTCGCGTCTTCTGCTTTCAGTACGACGCGACCGTCGGATACTGGCGCGCCGTAGCTGCGCAAGAGGGCTTTCGCCTGATATTCGTGGATGTTCATGAAAAACGGTCCCGTTTTTTGTTCCAGTCAAATCGCGGTATACGATTGAGTCTTGATACTGGGTAAACAGTTTTTTCTAGAAATACAGGATTTTCCGAACAAAAGCGACATTTGTGATCACACGTATTTATCGTGTGATCACAAAATTTGAAATGTGGTCAGGGAATCAGCCAATTGGGCGCGTTGTCGCCTGGTTTTAACGGGCAAGTTTACGCAAATACGGCTCAAATTCGGCGCAGATAATGATCTTGACCAATGAGGGATCGTAAAAAGCGTTTGGCTGGCCGCAGGGCTCGACCGTGACTTCCAAATCCTCAGGCAGGGTCAGCAGTTCATTCAGTGTGGCGACTTCGGTAAAGATGATATCTTGGGCAAAACCGTCATCACTGCCAGTATAGATCATGCTGGCACCGGGGCCGGCATCAAATAATTCGTCAAACACCGGGCCCCAACTTTCATCGGCCAGTTGATATTCATGCGCGCACGTGCGCGCGCGTTCGGCTGGCAGGCCCATGTCGATGGCAAAATCATCGCGCGTGTCGACATCGGCCCCGTAAAACAGACACACAAGATTATAGAAACGTTGCAAGCTGGCCCCATGAACACCCCATGCGGTGTCGTTCGGGTCAGGCTCGTTTCGGGATTCGGCGTGCAACCCCAAGGCGGTGTCATAGGCGATGGATAATGCGTCTTGTTCCGAAAACGTATTGTCCAGAAACAGGATCGACGCCATGTCGGCAGCGTCTTCTTCCTGCCCGAAAACGGGCAAGCGCATGATATCGATCAGCGCATGTCCCATCTCGTGGTAAAAGATCGAAATAAGGTTTGCAGAGACAAAATTATCCTCGGCCTCTTCGGCACAGGCTCCGGACGGCAAGAGTATCGCCAATGCAAAAAGTAATTGCCTCATTTGGGCATGAGCGCCCAATAATCCAGATCAAGCAGGACGTCGGGCAGGTATTTGCCATCATCGCCCTTCAGCTTGAACGGATCGCCGCCCTTGGTTGCCACCAGACGCAACCGGATCGCACCTACGCCGGGCGCGGATGTATCGGCTTTGTCCAGAACTTCGGACCAGGCGCGGATCGTGTCGCCAGACAGGCAAGGGTTCGCATGTGCACCACCGTTCAGGCCGACAACCATCTGCGCATTTGCCAACCCGTTAAACGACAAGGCCCGCGCCATCGAGATCACGTGCCCCCCATAAATCAGCCGCGACCCGTCGGGGCGGGCAGAGGTGTCGAAATGCACCTTGGCAGTGTTCTGCCACAGGCGGGTGGCCATCATGTGCTCAGCTTCTTCCACGGTGACGCCGTCAACGTGGTCGATCTTTTCGCCAATCTCGTAATCGCCCCAGCGATGTGGTTCGCCCGCCAAGGTGAAATCGTAGTTGCTGAAGTCCAGATCGTCAGGGATGTGCAGTTGCCCGACGCTGAGCGCTTTTGGCAGGTTTGGGACCACTTCAGCGGGGGCGGGGGCATCGACGTCGCGTTTGCGCACCATGACCCAGCGGACATATTCCAGCACCTTGGTATCGTCCTGGTTAAAACCGGACGTGCGCACATAGACGACGCCGGTTTTCCCGTTCGAGTTCTGCTTGAGGCCGATCACTTCGGAAACTGACCGCAGCGTATCGCCGGGCCAGACCGGTGCCAGCCAACGGCCTTGGGCATAGCCTAGATTGGCCACAGCGTTTAGCGAAACGTCAGGGACGGTTTTGCCAAAGACGATGTGAAAGGTGATCATATCGTCCATCGGGCTGAACGGCAGGCCGCAGCTTTGCGCGAACTGGTCAGACGAATAAAGCGCGTGACGCGCTGGATAAAGCGCATGGTATAGCGCACGTTCGCCACCCTTTACGGTGCGGGGGACCGCGTGGTGCAGGGTCTGGCCGACTTTGTAATCTTCAAAGAAGCGACCGGCGTTTGTTTTCGTTGCAACCATCAGTGCGCCCCCAGCTTGGTGTCAGGTGTATAGGTGCCTTCGACTTCTTTCGTGACAGCCTGACCGCAGCGCATGATACCTGCGGCGGCATCAAACGTTTGGGTGGGGGTGCCGTATAGCTCCCAGCCCTTGTTCAGCGCATCGGTGACCTTGTGACAAAAGGCGGACGTGTCCTCTTCGGACAGGAAACGGTAAAGTTTCATCGGAATACTTTCAGTTTATGAGAAGGGCGAGACGCCAAGCATTGTGTGGATGCCGATCACCACGACCAACATCACAAGCGTGATTACGGCCAAGCGGATATAGGTTTTCATGCCTGCGGCGGGGGGCGGTGTCCAATTTGGTTCGGCCTTGTTGATCAGAATGACTGACCCGACGGCCCAAGCCAGCATGCCACCGAACAGGATGATCGACGCAAGATCACCGTTCACCAACAAATGCGCGACCGCCCAGATTTTGACGGCCATCAGTTGCGGATGACGGGTTTTATAGGCGGGCCATGCTTTGGCCCCTTTGGCGGCGCTTGAACCATAAACCCAGAAGGCCAGAACCATCAGCAGATTGTTGATGTGGGTCATAAAGCTGGGCGGATACCAGACGTTGATGAAGGCCGCGCCACGATAGCCGATGATGATCAGCACCAACGAAGCCACGATTGCCACGGCAATCACGCCCTTGCCTTTATTGCCAAGGGCGGCGCGTTGGTCCGGCATCAGCCGTTTGAAATAATGTGCACCGACCCAAAGGATCATGCCGAGGATCAAAAGTGCCATCATGGGGCTACTCCGTTTGTAGGGCCGCGATTGCGTCCAGTTTTGCCAATGTTTCGCGCGCGGTGGCAACATGCAGGTTCTCTACGATGCGGCCATCCACGACTGCCACACCCTGACCTGTTGCCTGCATTTCGTCAAACGCTGCGATCTGGCGGCGGGCAAGGTCTGCTTCGGCCTCTGACGGGGAGAATGCTTCGTTTGCCACGTCCAGTTGGGCGGGGTGGATTAGCGTTTTGCCATCAAAACCCATGTCACGGCCTTGGTCACATTCGACGCGGTGGCCTTCGTCGTCTTTGAATGCGTTGTACACGCCGTCGATGATCGCGATGCCGTTCGCCTTGGCGGCCAGAACGCACAGGCCAAGACCGGTCAGCAGTGGCAAGCGGTCTGGGCGGACACGGGTTTGCAGGTCTTTGTTCAGATCGTTGGTGCCCATGACCATGCATTGCAGCTTGGAATGCGCACCAATGGCGGCGGCGTTCAGCATAGCACCGGGGGTTTCCATCATCGCCCAAAGCGGGATGTCACCGGTGATTGCGGCAAGCGCGTCCAGATCGGCAGGGCTGCCGACCTTGGGCAAAAGAATTGCATCACAATCCATTTTGGCGGCTGCCGCGGCATCGTCCGCGCCCCATTCCGTGTCCAGCCCGTTAATGCGGATCACCTTAAAACGGCTGCCATAACCGCCGTCTGTCAATGCTTGCGCCAGCGTTTCACGCGCCGCGATTTTCTCTTCGGGGATAACGGCATCCTCAAGGTCAAAGATGATCGCATCAGCAGCAAGTCCGCGCGCCTTTTCCAAGGCACGGTCTTTTGAGCCGGGGATATACAGGACAGAGCGTAAAGGGCGGGTGATTTTCGACATGGTCTGAGCCTCCGAGGAAATAATGTTGCGCGAAGGTCTGCATTTTTAGACGAAAACTTCAAGCCCAAACGCGCCGCAGTGCAGCAATATTGCCGCCCGTGGGGGTGGCACGACCGAATTAACCCAAAATTCAGCTTCGGTGGCCAAAGTCTAAACTGTCCAACCGGCTTTGGTGTGGGTCTGGCGAGGATAGTGTGATGCCGCGCGGGTGTTACACAGTCACGCTATGACGGGCGGGGGGATCGCCAAGGCCCGATCAGAAAAGGAGTAACTAATGACGAATTTTCACAAGCTGTTTCAGCTGGCCGCGTTGACTGCTGCTGCTGCCATCGTGATCGCGGCGACGCAAGACATCGCTTTGGTTCAAGGGGCGACCACACCGGTAGAAAACCTGATCGAGGGGACGATGCGGGTAAGTTAGGTCAGCCCGTCCCAGATCAGCTTCGTACCCGTCAGAAGCAGCAACGTATAAGTTACGCCAAAGAACAGCCTTTGGGAGATAAACCTGTGCGCTTTGACGCCAATCCATGCACCGGCAACTGCAAAAGGGGCCAAGAGCAAATCAGCGGTCATCGTTTCGATCGTGAAAATCCCCAGAAAGGCGTAAGGTACGAATTTGACGGCGTTCAATGTCCAGAACACAAGGACTGTCGTCGCCTGATATTGCGTTTTGCTTAGGTTACGGGACAGAAGGTAAACAGCAGCAGGGGGGCCACCAGCGTGGCTAACAAAACTGGTAAAACCCGTGACGACACCCCAAAACAAGCCGACCGATTTGGGTAACCCTTGTTTTGCAGTGCCGATCATGCCTGCGTGACGACCCATTTGCCAAAACACAAAGCCAACTGAAATACCGCCGATCAAGAGGCGAAAGAAATCTGGTGATGCGACTTTATACAAAAGCGCGCCCATGATGACGCCGGGAATACCACCTGCGACGAGCAATTTTACCTCGGTCGCGCCCCATTTCCCCCAATAAGGTTTCAGCGTCGAGACATCGATCAACATCAAAAGCGGAAGCATGATGCCGAGGGCCATGCCCGGCTCAATAACCAGTGCCAATATTGATGCGCTGGCAAATGCCGCCCCTGATCCGAACCCGCCTTTTGACACGCCTGCGAAAAGGACGGCGGGGCCAGCGATGCAGAAGAACCAGAAATCCAGCGTCATAATTTAATGTCTCGGGTTTGCCGCTGTCAGACGAAACGGGAAGAAAAAAGCAATACTGTTTGGAACGAAATCACGAGATCGTGGTTAATACTACAACCGGGCGACATTCACCCGGACCCAAATAAGGAGTAACCAGTAATGAAACGTATTCTTGGAACAACAGCAATCATTCTTTCCCTCACAGGCCCAGCATTTGCGGATGCTCACGCCTCCGCAGGTTTCGGTACAACAACTGCTGAAGCAACAGATTTTTTCGCTTCCGACCTGATCGGCATGCGCATCTATAACTCCGAGACAGAAGTAGATGGCAATGTGGCCATTAAAGCCGGCGCAGAAACCGAATGGGACGACATCGGCGAGATCAATGACATCCTGCTGGACGAAAATGGCGACGTAAAAGCTGTTATCTTGGGTGTTGGCGGTTTCTTGGGCTTAGGCGAGCGTGACGTAACTGTCAGCATGGATGCCATCAAAGTTGTAAAGGAAGAAGGCGATACAAATGACCGCTTCCTCGTTGTCACAACTTCCAAAGAAATGCTGGAAAAAGCGCCAGAATTCGACCGCGCCATGGACGATGACGTCGCCGCAGCCGCCGAAGAGGTAGACCAAGCCGCCGATAAGGCCGCCAAAGAGGTAGACCAGGCCGCTGACAAAGCCGAACTTGAAGTCGAGAAAGTCGACGCAGATCAAGATCGCGCGATGCTGGCCCGTCCGGCCGCCACATATGACGGCTATGCGGATGCCAACATGGAAGAGATGGAAGCGCTGACGGCAGAAGATCTGGAAGGTACCTATGTCTATGGTACAGATGATGACACCGTTGGTGAAATCGGTGCATTGGTTCTGGATGACAACGGCAAAGTGACCGCAGTTGTTATCAATGTTGGCGGCTTTCTTGGAATGGGCGAAAAGCCCGTTGCCGTGACCTGGGACGAACTGCAGGTTCTGAAGCAATCCGATGGCGATGACTTCCGGATCTATATCGACAGCAACAAAGAAGCGCTGGAAGCACTGCCCGAATACCAAGGCTAATGTGCTAATTGCCAAATAATACTGGCCAGTAAGGGTCGGTTCAGACGAAAAAATGGGCCATTTCCAGTTGGGAATGGCCCATTTTTATGCGTTTGTTCACCTTCGATGCGGCAAGGTTCATGCGCAACTTGCACGGTGTGAAGCTTTTCGTTATCCCCTGCCTCAACGCAACCTTGTCGGAGAATACCACATGGCCAGACCCAAAATCGCGCTTATCGGCGCCGGGCAGATCGGGGGCACGCTTGCCCATCTTGCAGCAATTAAGGAACTTGGCGACGTCGTCTTGTTCGATATCGCCGAAGGCGTGCCGCAAGGCAAAGCGCTGGATATCGCAGAATCAGGCCCGTCGGCCAAATTCGACGCCACCATGAGCGGCGCGAACGATTATGCCGATATTGCCGGTGCTGATGTGTGCATCGTGACTGCCGGTGTTGCCCGCAAGCCCGGGATGAGCCGTGATGACCTGCTGGGCATCAACCTTAAAGTCATGAAATCCGTTGGTGAAGGCATCGCGGCCCATGCGCCCAATGCTTTTGTCATCTGCATCACGAACCCGCTTGATGCGATGGTTTGGGCGCTGCGCGAATTTTCGGGCCTGCCACATCACATGGTGTGCGGCATGGCCGGTGTGCTTGATTCGGCACGCTTCCGGCACTTCCTTGCGGCTGAATTCAACGTCTCGATGAAGGACGTTACCGCATTTGTTCTGGGTGGGCATGGTGACACGATGGTGCCACTGACGCGCTATTCGACCGTTGCTGGTATTCCTTTGCCTGATCTGGTGAAAATGGGCTGGACCTCGCAGGAAAAACTGGACGCAATCGTTCAGCGGACCCGTGATGGCGGCGCTGAAATCGTTGGTTTGCTCAAGACAGGGTCGGCGTTCTATGCGCCTGCGACCTCGGCAATTGAAATGGCCGAAGCCTACCTGAAAGACCAAAAGCGCGTGCTGCCTTGTGCAGCCTATGTTGATGGTGCCTATGGCCTTGATGGTTTCTATGTCGGTGTCCCGACAGTGATCGGTGCCGGTGGTGTAGAGCGGGTTGTCGAGATTGCGATGGACAAGGACGAGCAGACAATGTTCGACAATTCTGTCAACGCGGTCAAAGGCTTGGTCGACGCTTGCAAAGGCATTGATGGCTCCTTGAGCTAAATGAAGACGCAGCAGGCGTGAGGTGGAGCGAATTTCGCCATGCCCTTATCGCCTGCTGCAACCGACCTGATGAATTCGCGAAACACGCAAAACTTCGGGCAGAGACAATTGCCGGAAATTCATAGATCCAAGTTGGATATTGTGTAGCGCGCTTGCGGTGCAGCGGTCGCTATAGACCTTTCATGGCAAGGGTCTTGGACATCGCAGCGCGTACTGGATGTCTTTAGCTTAAGCTAAATTCCCAACTGTTCCCAAAGCAATATTGGTGCCGTGCGGGCAGTAGGTTCAGGCAAACGGGCAAGACGATTTCCCATGACTATTTTGCGCCATTGCGCGTCAACCCCGGTTTGATGCGACTGGGAACATCGCCTCCGATAAGGTGGCGCTATCTAATTACTGTCTGGTAGAAAGCCCGCTGGCGCACTTGTTAAAGCATCAGTAGGGTTTGATGCCGTAAAAGGTCAACAAGACTCAATGGCCTCGCTTTTGTTATCACAGCTGAAAAATCCGTGATCACAAAAGCGAGGCCATTTCAAATATTATGCAGATTTTGTCGCAAAAACCTATAATTGAAGCGTAAAATAGAGGTCTGCGCGTGACAGCGCAGAAAATACCGCTATCTATAGGCGCAATTAGACGAGAAAAGGAATCCATCATGGCTGATGTGAACCGGGGCAATCGCCCGCTGTCACCCCATCTAACGATCTATCGCCCTCAATTGACATCAATCACGTCGATCCTGACGCGAATTACCGGCAACGCAATGCTGATCGCGGCGCTGTTGATTGTCTGGTGGTTTCTAGCGGCGTCCACATCCCCTGAGGCGTTTGAAGCTGCAAACGGCTTCATCACCAGCTGGTTTGGCGACCTGATCATGTTCTTTTCACTTCTTGGTATGTGGTATCACACGCTGGCTGGTATACGGCACCTGATCTGGGATAACGGCTATGCGCTAGACATTCCGACGGCGGAAAAACTGGGGTGGGCGGCTTTGGGCGGCTCTGTCCTTTTGACAATCATCACCGCGCTGATCATCTAAGGAGATATACATGGCTTATTTGACAGACCGCAAACGCGCAGTTGGTATGGGATCGGCGAAATCCGGGACCGCCCACTTCTGGTCGATGAAGGTCAGCTCGGTCGCGCTGCTGATCCTGATCCCTTTATTTGTATTTACTTTTGGTGCGGCACTTGGTGGCACCTATGAAGAGACTTTGGCCTATTATGCCAAACCTTTTCCTGCATTAATCGCTGCTCTGACGATCGCCGTTGGATTTAAACACTTCAACGACGGTGTGCAGGTGCTGATTGAGGACTATGTTCACGGGTTGGCGCAGAAAATCGCCATCATCCTGATGACCTGCCTCAGCTATGGTGCAGCGGCGGCTGGCGTATTCGCCATCATCCGCCTCGCGCTTTAAAACAAGAATTCGCTATACGGGAGACCGAGACATGGCTGCATATGACTATGAAACGCATGAATATGACGTGGTTGTCGTGGGGGCTGGCGGTGCCGGTTTGCGCGCGACCCTCGGCATGGCCGAGCAGGGGCTAAAGACGGCTTGCGTTACCAAAGTATTCCCGACCCGCTCGCACACGGTTGCAGCACAGGGCGGCATCGCGGCGTCGCTGTCCAACATGGGACCCGACAACTGGCAGTGGCATATGTATGACACCGTCAAGGGGTCTGACTGGTTGGGCGATACGGATGCCATGGAATATCTGGCCCGCGAAGCGCCTAAAGCGGTTTACGAGCTTGAGCATTACGGCGTGCCGTTCTCGCGCACCGAAGCTGGTAAAATCTACCAGCGCCCGTTTGGCGGCCACACCACAGAATTTGGCGAAGGCCCCCCTGTGCAGCGTACTTGCGCCGCGGCTGACCGGACCGGCCACGCAATTTTGCACACACTTTACGGCCAATCGCTGAAGCATAACGCGGAATTCTACATCGAATATTTCGCAATTGATCTGATCATGTCTGATGACGGCGTGTGTCAGGGCGTTTTGTGCTGGAAGCTGGATGACGGGACCATGCACCTGTTCAGCGCCAAAATGGTTGTTCTGGCAACGGGCGGCTATGGACGCGCCTATTTCAGCGCGACATCCGCCCATACCTGCACCGGCGACGGCGGCGGCATGACGGCGCGCGCTGGTCTGCCTTTGCAGGACATGGAGTTCGTTCAATTCCACCCGACCGGCATCTATGGCGCAGGTTGCCTTATCACGGAAGGCGCGCGGGGCGAAGGCGGTTATTTGACCAACTCCGAAGGCGAACGCTTTATGGAGCGGTACGCCCCGACCTACAAAGACCTTGCCAGCCGCGATGTTGTTTCGCGCTGCATGACGATGGAAATCCGCGAAGGTCGTGGTGTGGGCGACAGTAAAGACCACATTCACCTGCACCTGAACCACCTGCCAAAAGAAACGCTGGACTTGCGTCTGCCCGGTATCTCAGAATCCGCACGGATTTTTGCGGGTGTTGATCTGACCAAAGAGCCGATCCCGGTTCTGCCCACCGTTCACTACAACATGGGTGGCATTCCAACGAACTATTGGGGCGAGGTTCTGGCACCCACGGCTGATAACCCTGACAACGTATCGCCCGGCTTGATGGCCGTTGGCGAAGCGGGCTGTGCATCTGTGCACGGTGCGAACCGTCTGGGTTCAAATTCGCTGATTGACCTTGTGGTATTTGGACGTGCGGCCGCAATTCGTGCCAAGGACATCGTTGATCCGTCGACACCTGTTCCGACCCCCAATACGCGCTCCATTGAGGCGGCATTCAGCCGGTTTGACGGGTTGCGCTATGCCAAGGGCCATGTCGCAACAGCTGAGCTGCGCCTTGAGATGCAGAAAACCATGCAAGCTGACGCTGCCGTTTTCCGGACAGACAAGACGCTGAATGAAGGCAAAGTGAAGATGGACGAGGTCGCAGGCAAGATATCTGACCTCAAGGTGACAGATAAATCCTTGGTCTGGAATTCCGACCTGATGGAGACTCTCGAGCTGACCAACTTGATGCCTAACGCTGTCGCGACAATCTCGGCAGCTGCTGCCCGCAAGGAAAGCCGGGGGGCACACGCCCATGAGGATTATCCTGATCGTGATGACGAGAACTGGCGCAAGCACAGCCTCGTTTGGTTCAAAGGCAATGAGGCGACTTTGGGTTACCGTGGTGTGCACCTGCAACCACTGACCAGCCACAATGATGGCGGCATTGACCTGAAAAAAATCGCGCCAAAAGCACGGGTGTATTGATCGTATGATCAGTTTTTCCCAAGGGATTGCTTTTTCAGCACGCGGTACTCTTCTGGGGTGCCGTGTGGTGGTTTTCTTGGGAACGACAACTCCGGCGTTGGGCCTGTCATGATCGTAATGATGAAACCCTGCAACGCGTTGCATCGTGGGTTTTATTCCCATTTGCAGATCGAGCATTCGAACGATGATCGGCTTTCTCGCAATGGGTTTAGAGGGAGAGGCGTATGAAGCTAGTTAGTGCCATCTTGATGCTGCTTGCCTTGACGGCTTGTGACCAAGCATCGCAGCGCGTCGATACTATGGCGCGTGAAGGGGCCAAGGGGGTCGTTTCACAAACGATTGCAACCCGGTTCCCTCAGGTTCCAAAACAGCTGATTACACCCTTTACTGACTGCATTATCGATAATTCAGATGCTGCCGAGATTCGGATATTCGCGAAATCGGCCGTGATTGGTGTTGATGATACGACCGTGGCGACTGTACGCACCGTTTTGTCACGTCCAGAAACAGTGCGATGCCTGTCACAATCGACCGCAGGCATGGCAGGGACGCTGGGGTGATGAGCGCTGTGCATGGAACCTCAAAGATGATGGACCAGATCAAAGCCGCCGATATGGAGGCGTTGCGCAGTAGCTATCGCAATGGAACTGCGAAGGAACGCGCTGAGATCAACGCGACGCTGTGCCCGGTCGAGGTTGAATTCGCCGATATCCGGATGGTGGTCGACCCGCGAGACAATTATACGGAAACTTGCATCTGGCTGGATGGTTACCCGCCCGAACTGAAATCGCTTTTGGCTTTGGTTCAGTTGGTCGAAGACCGCAATGTTTTGGTGTTGGACATAGGGGCGAATTGCGGGGCCTTCACCATTCCGCTTGGATTGGCCAGTGGCGACGGATCCAGAATTGTTGCGTTTGAACCAAACCCGGTGATGATCGGACGGTTGGGGTTCAACATCCAACTTAACGATCTGCACAGCAAAGTTCGTATTGAAGGCTGTGCCCTGTCTGATCGCGATGGTGAGGCTGTCTTGAATTTTCGGGGCCATAACTTTGGTCAGGCGTCGCTCAAGCGGGTTCAGCCGCGTCAACGTACCGGCGGGCTATGGGTCCCGACACGCCCGCTTTCTGCTTTCACGAAGGCAGCGAAGCACCACGATCTTACTGTGATCAAGATCGACGTTGAGGGAGCCGAAGAAACAGTGCTCAACCCAATGTTGGATCAGGCCGAAAAGGGCGGGTGGCTGCCCGATGCAATCCTGATTGAAGTACGCCATTCCGACCAATGGCAGACCGATCTTTGTGCAAAAATACTAGCCGCAGGGTTTGAAGAAACCCTGCAGGCCGAAGGCAATGCGCTTTACATCAAAAAGAAGTAAGCGCCTGAATTGAAACGAAAAGGGCTATGGCCCACCAGACCAGGAGAAGCGATATGGTTCAACTCACGCTCCCCAAGAATTCGCGTATGACGACCGGAAAAACGTGGCCCAAGCCAGAGGGTGCCAAAAACCTCAAGCAATTCCAAGTCTATCGCTGGAATCCCGACGACGGCAAGAATCCTGCCATCGACACCTATTTCGTTGAGATGGATACCTGCGGCCCGATGATTTTGGACGCGCTGATCAAGATCAAAAACGAGATTGACCCGACGTTGACCTTTCGCCGGTCCTGTCGCGAGGGGATTTGCGGATCTTGCGCGATGAACATCGACGGTATCAATACGCTGGCCTGTACCTATGGCGTAGAAGAAGTGAAAGGCGCGGTGAAAATCTATCCGCTGCCGCACATGCCTGTGGTCAAGGATTTGATCCCCGACCTCACGCATTTCTATGCGCAGCACGCGTCGATCCAGCCTTGGCTCGAGACAGAAACAGCTGCGCCTGCGAAAGAATGGAAGCAGTCGATTGAAGACCGCGCCAAACTGGACGGTCTTTATGAATGCATCATGTGTGCTTGCTGTTCGACGTCCTGCCCCAGCTACTGGTGGAATGGCGACCGCTATCTTGGGCCAGCAGCGTTGCTGCACGCTTACCGATGGTTGATCGATAGCCGTGACGAGGCCACAGGTGAGCGTCTGGACGAGCTTGAGGACCCCTTCAAGCTGTACCGCTGCCACACTATCATGAACTGCGCCAAAACCTGCCCCAAAGGCCTGAACCCGGCTGCGGCGATTGCAAACATCAAGAAAATGATGGTCGAACGTACTGTTTGACCCCCTGATGCCCGTCCCGCTATTTGCGGGATGGGCAACCTAATTCCATGCATATCCTTCTTGGCCTTCTTATCGCTTTTGTCATCGTCGCGTATTTTGCGCGGCGCAACAAAGGTATGCGGGGATGTCGTTGGCGTCAGGATAGTACACGCGACAAGGGGGCTCTGCATTTCTATCGCTGTGCCGCCTGTGGTGCCGAAGCCTATACCGCCACAAAAGCTGCGCCGCGCGACTGCAAAGCCAAGGTAACGGCGCGCCCCTTGTGAAATGGTTCACCTCGACAGAGCAACCTTTCGTGGTCTAGCGTTGCAAAACGGGAGGCCGCCATGACGGATCAAAATTTTCAGGCTGATGTTATCGTCGTGGGCGGGGGGCTGGCCGGAATGGTTGCAACCCACGAAGCCGTCTTGCGGGGCCGGCGTGTTTTATTGATTGATCAGGAAGGCCCGCAAAGCCTTGGCGGACAGGCATACTGGTCTTTGGGCGGCTTGTTCATGGTCGACACCCCTGAACAACGCCGTCTTGGCATCCGTGACAGCGCTGAATTGGCCCTCAGTGACTGGATGGGGTCGGCGCAGTTTGACCGCCCGCAGGACGCCAATCCTCGGGCCTATGCCGAACGCTTTGTCGACTGGGCTGCTGGTGATATGCGTCCTTGGCTGCACGGTTTGGGAATGCGCTGGTTCCCCGTCGTCGGTTGGGCCGAACGCGGGGGTGCGCTGGCGGGCGGGCACGGCAATTCCGTGCCGCGGTTTCACATCACTTGGGGGACGGGTACTGGCGTCGTCGCGCCTTTTGCCAAGCTGATGCAGGATCACGCCATGGCCGGAAAACTAAGGCTGGCCTTTCGGCACCGCGTCACGGCGCTTGAGGTCACAAATGGTGCCGTCACGGGCGTAACGGGCGACATCCTTGAACCAAACACAGCGCCGCGCGGGGAAAGTACGGGGCGTGTGGTCACCGGCAGCTTTCAACATCAGGCCGAGTCGGTGATCCTGACCACTGGCGGGATTGGTGCAAACCACGACCTTGTGCGCAAGCATTGGCCGGTTGACCGTCTGGGCCAGCCCCCCAAACGTATGATTTCCGGTGTGCCTGATTATGTGGACGGCAAAATGCACGCCATTGCCGCCGACGCAGGGGCGGGTCTGATCAATGAAGATCGGATGTGGCACTATTGCGAGGGGGTCGAAAACTGGAACCCGATCTGGCCCAATCATGGCATTCGCATCCTGCCTGGGCCTTCCTCGATCTGGCTGGATGCCAAGGGCGACCGGATGGAAGCCCCCTGCATGCCCGGCTATGACACATTGTCGACGCTGAAACGTATTCTGCAGGCCGGTGATCATAGTTGGTTCATCCTGACCCAAAAGATCATCGAAAAGGAATTCGCGCTGTCAGGGTCTGAACAGAACCCTGATTTGACGGACGGCGGTTGGCGCGAGGTTCTAAAAGCACGTCTTGGCAAAGGGGCGACACCGGCGGTCGAGGCGTTCAAAGAAGAAGGCGTTGATTTTGTTGTCTCTGACCGGCTAGAGGACCTTGTCGCAGGCATGAACAAACTGACGCCTCAGCAGCCTTTGGATTTGGAACATTTGCGCAGGCAGATTGCCGCACGGGACGCACAGCTTGCCAATCCCTTTGCCAAAGACGCGCAAGTCACGGCCATAAGGGGCGCGCGGGCCTATCGCGGTGACAAACTGATCCGGACGGCGAAACCCCACGCGATCCTTGACCCCGAAAACGGACCTCTGATAGCCGTGCGGTTGAATATCCTCACGCGCAAAAGTCTGGGCGGTTTGCATACGGATCTGCGGGGGCGTGTGCTGACCCCGACCGGAAACATCTTGAACGGACTGTTTGCCGCAGGCGAAGTCAGTGGCTTTGGCGGCGGCGGATACCATGGATATAACGCGCTTGAAGGGACGTTTCTGGGCGGTTGCCTGTTCTCTGGGCGCATTGCAGGACAAAACGCATGATAGAACCCCAAGATGCCGCAGCGCGCCGCGCGATCAAGCCGGTGATTTGTTACCCGGTGGAAACGCTTCCGGTTCCCGATATGGCAAGCCTGACGCACGCCCGCGCCACGCTGACCAAGGTGGACGAGGTGCTGATCCCGCCACGTGATGCGCGATGTTTTTCGGTTCCGGCTGGGCATTTCTTCCGCATCACGTCGGTAGAGGGTTCTCAGGTCGGCGATCTAAATCTTTGGGCGGAAAGGGACCTGACCGAACGGTTCTATTCAGGCAAAACCCGCGCCCTGCACGGGACGCACATAACAACCGGACAGCGCATGTGGTCTAGCTTTCCGCATCTGCGGCCGATGGCGACGATTACGCATGATACGCTGGGGTGGTACGGCAAGGACGCGTTCGGCGGATCAGTCCATGACGTGATTGGCACGCGTTGCGATCCCTATACGCATAACCTGCTGGCGGGTGGGCAATACCACCAGTGCTGCCACTCCAACCTGACCCGGGCCTTGGCGGCGCATTTGAATGTTCCGGTCCAACAGGCCGAACCACATGTACATGATGTTCTTAATGTTTTCATGTGCACCGGATTTACGCGTGACACCGGTCAATACTTCATGAAAGCGAGTCCCGTCCGTCCCGGTGACTATCTTGAGTTCTTTGCGGAAATTGACCTGCTGGGCGCACTCAGTGCCTGCCCGGGGGGAGATTGCTCGTCCGAGCATTCATCAGACGCGGCTGCATGCTATCCGCTACTGGTTGAAGTATTTGCCCCAGATTCGGTTATTCTTGACGGCATCACATCGCCTGAACGCAACCGGTATGACCAAAGCCACAGCAGCTGATATTTGCCGGGGGCCGTTTTCCAAATGGATTTAAATCCCCCGCAGAGCGTCCCAAACTATCGACGCAATCAGACCTCTGAAAAGGCGGCCGTTAGCGCAATTTCGACCATGTCGCCAAATGATCTTTCGCGCTCTTCTGCAGGCAACGCTTCACCAGTCTGCAAATGGTCGCTGACGGTCAGCACTGCCAATGCGCGCCGCTT